>DATEKX010000148.1:0-3883 GCA_035277165.1 Blastocatellia bacterium
TGCTGCTGATTTTCCCGCGCACGATGTTGTTGGGAGCTTTGGTCTGCCTCGTCGATACGACTGAGATATTCATCCTCAACATGTGTTACGACGTGCCGGTTAAGCTTTACTCGTTTCACTTGTTGGTAATGAGCGTTTTCCTGATTGCGCCGGAACTCAAACGACTCGCAAATCTGTTTATCTTTAACCGTCAGGTAGAAGCGGCCAGACTCGTCCAGTTTTTCAAGAGCAGGTGGCTCAATCGCGGCATACTGGCTCTGCAAATCCTGTTTGGCTTGTATGTCATCGGGTCGAGCTTTTACCAAGCTCAAGAACAATCAAAGAAATACGGAAGCGCTGCGCCAAAGCCGCCTCTGTATGGGATATGGATGGTTGACGAGTTCTCAGTAGATGGACAAGTCCGGCCACCCTTGCTGACAGACACGGCTCGGTGGCAGCGTGTGATCTTCCAGTTCCCCGGCTCGCTTACGATTCAACCCATGGGCGGGCCGAATCAGGGCTTTATCCTTGATCTCAATACGGAAAACAAATCACTCTCACTTGGTAAGCGCGACAATTCGGACTGGAAAGCCGAGTTCTCTTTTGAAGAGATAGACCCGGAGTTGATTACGTTATCAGGAGAGATGGATGGACACAAAACAACTGCCAGGCTGGTTCGCTTTGATGAGTCTAAATTCTTACTCAGTAATCGTGGCTTCCATTGGATTCAGGAGTACCCTTTTAACCGCTGAAGACATGTCTCTCTTTCTCTAAGAGCAAGTATTGAAATGGCAGTGTTCAACCCGCTTTGCGGGTGTCAGCATCTAGCCCACATCCGAGGATGTGGGGATGATAATGTTGCCTCGCACCCTAGCCCGCAAAGCGGGCGGCAGAGTTGCTGTCGCCCGCTTTGCGGGCTAGGCATTATGCGGTGGCTTGACCCAGAGCTAAGGCTCTGGGCTAGATGCTGTCGCCTGCGCGCGCAGGCTGAATTGAAGCTTTACCCTATTTCAATACTCGCTCTAATGCAAATTGCCATTCTTATTCGCAGATTATTTTGCATTATCCCGCCAGCGCTTGTGCATCTTCTATCCCTTTGCATAGTACGCATATTATTTGACGGTCTTACGTCGTTTGTTAGTTCTTGGAAATCCACATGCTTATCAACTCGGCTATCAACGCAAAATGAGCGGAGTGAATTCATTGTAATCCGAGAAATTGTTTTAGCAGTCCCGTTAGGGACGACCTGTCTATAGTTTTGTGGCATAGAAAGATTCTGTAGCTCCGTAGGAGCGACCTCTTGATTGATAGGTCGCTCCTACGGAGCTACGAATCAACTGCCCAACTATTGCTATAGACAGGTCGCTCCTACGGAGCTTCTTATTAAACAGTTTCTCAGATTCACTCCGCTCATCCGTTAATCTGACTTCCGAGCCAGACTTCTACTTATCATCCAGTTTTCTTCCCACGTTCAAGTTATCGAAATTCAAAATAGCGTTGAACAACAGGAAGTAACTCCCCTGCGTTTCGCCGCGCCAGAGCGGATTGATCGAGAACAACACCACGTGACCGCTTCCGAAAGGCACGTCAATCACTGCCGGGTGCTGCGCTATTTCGCCTCCGCCATCGAGCAGTCCCGATACAAGCAAATCTCTCGCGTCACCGTAGCGAAGCACAACGCGAGGCCGCGATTCGGGCGGGATGATGTATATGCCGTTGCGGCGCTGTTCGTCGGCCACAGGTACGGCTTGCCAGGTTTCTACGCGAGGCTCATCGGGCAATTCCATCCCTGCGCGGTCTTGCGGCGTGTCCGGGTCGTCAGGCGTGCCACGCCCGGTCGGGCGGTCTCTGTCATCTGCCGAACGACGACGCCCGCGACCTCCGCCAAAGAAATTGCTCACGTTGAAGATCGGCCCGTCGTAACAGTAAATCGAAAGCCCGTCGCCATAGCCATAAGCTATCGGGCTGTTTGAATCAACGAACTTCGACCGCAATATGCTGCCCGTAGCTCTCAGTCTTTGCGCCGACTGAATCGAAACGCCGGGCGCAAGGCCGAAATTGACGGCGAAATTAGCCGTGTCCATCACGTTGACAAGCAGTCCGCCGCGCCGCACGAAATTCTGAAGGTTTGAAAGTCCTGTCCACCCAAGTCCGGGTCGCATGTCGTCGGTTGAATCTATCTTGCCGATGTTGGGAGTCAACGACGTGGTCTTCCACG
Source organism: Blastocatellia bacterium (assembly GCA_035277165.1). Lineage (GTDB taxonomy): Bacteria > Acidobacteriota > Blastocatellia > UBA7656 > UBA7656 > DATEKX01. The sequence continues at coordinate 2,198 of DATEKX010000148.1, forward strand.
GCAAGGCGTTTCCGGTCATTGGCAACCCTTCAATGATCTGCTGCGGGCTGCGGCCCACGGGAGCAAACAGTATCACATCATACTTCGCGTTCAGGTCGCTGGTTTTCGCCACGTCCTGCGTGCTGATGTAATCGTAAGGAATCTTCACCTGATCGAGCGCCAATCGCCACCAGCCTTCGTCCTGCGTGCTCAACCACGTGTGCATCATCGCGATGCGCGCAGCCTTCGCCGCATGAGTTTTGACCGTAGGCGCTTGAGCCATCGCGTAGACTTGCAAGCCAAGCTCTGTCGCAGCGCGTTCAAGCTCTGCTCGCGGCGCATTGCGAAGGATGAACGAACCGCGATTGAATTTTCGGCCTCCGGTTTCAAACGGTTCTTCGGCAACTTGAACCGCCGCGTCTTTCAAACGATAGCGCAACGTGGCGAGCGCAGTGTCCGTGTTGTGATTGATAACGAAGACGGACCCGCTGCCATTGATGCCGCCTGTCGCGCGCACATCTGTGTTGACTCGCTCCATCGGCGTATTCAACACACCAACGTCCGTCACGCGCACGACTTGCACATTGCCGAGTTCGCCGAACGTCCAGCCTGTGTCGTCATAAACATTCTTCTGCGGGTCGTTCGGGCTCCAGTATTGATAATCCAAAAGCATATCGGCGATGCGACTGTAAGGCTGATCCATTCTGATGACGTAACTTCCTGCGGGGAACTGTCTGGTCTCGGCGTCATCTTTTTTGCCGTTGGCGTGTGCGGGCGGCGGCGATTTTTTCTTCTTCACCGTTACAGTGAACGGCGCAGTCGCGCGCGAGATTTCGCAGCCCTGCATTTGAAGAGTGCGTAACAATTCAGCCTGCCCGCCGGGTCGCGGGTCGTCTCCCGGAAACACATAAGCGGCGGGGCCGCTAGTTTTCGGCTTTTCGATTGACCGCTTGCTTTTGAGATAAAAATTCTTCAAGAACACTTTGCTGTTCTGATTGAAATAAGAAAGCGCTGTCAGAAGTCCTGTCTGCTGATAGTTGTTGTTATTGCGCTGAGACCATTTCACTTTCGGAAGCGGCGGATTCTGCCTGTACCACGTTCGCCCGTATTCCGAAGGCGACAGCGTGCGCTCGACCGTGTCCGCGCCTGCGTTGCCGAAAGTTTCGTACAATCTGCTGATGCCGTTGTGAGTCGCGCCAATGAACATCAAATAACCCGGCGACCATGTGTCGAACGTGCCGTGAGTGAATACGCCGGGCATCCCGAACTTGGTCATCTCCGAAACGTTGTTCCAGCCGAGCATCTGCCATTCATCTGTCAAGATAGGATCGAGCCACGCATTGTAAGGCCCATCCCCGACCGTGTTGTCATACAGATAAGGAACCGATTCGTGCAGGTCGTGAAGCACCTGCGCTTTCCAGCCGACGAACGTCTTGAGCACGTTTTGCGTGAGCTTGAGCGTCACACCCATCGCATCGCGATTGTTGTCGTGCGCGACGTATTTGCCCCAGTAAATCAGTTGCGGCCAGTTTTCATTCGGATGCGCGAGATGCCAGTTGTAAATATCAACCTGGCGGTCGCGCCCGTCCACTTCGACTACGGGCGTGATTAGCGTAACGAGGCCGTCGCGTATAGCTTTGACGTAAGGGCTTTCATCAACCGCGATGCGATGGGTGTGACGCTCAAGCTCACGCAAAACGTGCTCAA
>DATEKX010000149.1:0-6447 GCA_035277165.1 Blastocatellia bacterium
TAAAAAGGCAAAAGTGAGGTTCACTTTTGCCTTTTCGTTTCCTGATTGATCCTTGTTATTTCCGCTTCCACTTCGTGCCTTGCGGAGTGTCTTCGAGGATGATGCCGCGCTCGGCCAATTCGTTTCTGATTTGATCGGCTAACTGAAAATTACGTGAGCGCCGCGCCGAGTTGCGATCTTCGATTTTCGATTCGATTTCGGGGTCGAGCATAACTTCTTGCTCTTCGCCAATCACGCCCAGCACAGAATCAATTCGCGCCAGCAGTTCGAGCACGCCTTTGCGATCATCTGCGCCGAACTCGCTGGCGTCCATAGAGATGTTAATTTCACGCGCCATCTCGAACACTGCCGCAAGCGCTTTCGATGTGTTGAGATCGTCGTTCATGCCCGATTCAAATCCTTCGCGAGTGCGCGCGATAGTATCCTGCACGCGAGCGTGCGACCCCTTAACGTCTTCAAAATCATTTACGCGGCGGCGGAAGTTGCGCAGTTTCTCTAGCGCGGATTCAGCCGAGCGCAAACCGTCCAGCATGAAATTCAACTGCGTGCGATAAGGCACGCTCAATAACAGGTAGCGAATCGCAGACGCAGAATGACCTCGTTCGATCAGATCGCGAACGGTGTAGTAGTTGCCTTTTGATTTAGACATCTTCTCGCCTTCGACAAGCAAAAACTCCGAGTGAACCCAGTGCTTGACGAAAGGCTTGCCGGTCGCGCCTTCAGATTGCGCTATCTCGTTTTCGTGATGCGGGAATATCAGGTCAACGCCGCCGCAGTGAATGTCGAATGATTCGCCCAGATATTTCATCGACATCGCAGAGCATTCGAGGTGCCAGCCCGGTCGGCCTTCGCCAAACGGAGAGTCCCATCGCGGCTCGCCTTCTTCCTTCGGCCCTTTCCACAAAACGAAATCGCGCGCATCATCTTTTTCATACTCATCAACATCAACTCGCGCGCCTGCGAGGTTGCCTTCGAGTTTGAGGCCCGACAGTTTTCCGTATCCCGGAAACGATGCTATGTGAAAATAGAGCGAGCCGTCGCTTTCGTAAGTGTGCCCGGAAGCATCGAGGCGGTTCATTATCTCGATCATCTCAGGGATGTGTTTGGTCGCGTAAGGCAGGATTTCGGGCCGCTCGATGTTGAGCGAATCGCAATCTTTCAAAAACTCCTGCGTATAAAACTCTGTGTACTCTTCAAGCGTTTTGCCCTGTTCGAGCATATTGCGAATTATCTTATCTTCCACGTCCGTAATATTCATGACGTGCATTAAATCGTAGCCGAGATACTTCAAGTAACGGCGCAGCACATCAACCGCAACGAATGTTCTAAAATTACCTATGTGGCCGTAGCCGTAAACCGTAGGCCCGCACGCATACATTCGCACAGTGTTGCCTTCGAGCGGTTTGAATTCTTCCTGCGTGCGCGTCAGAGTGTTTCTCAATCTAAGCATAATCGTCTGTAGCTACTCCCATGTCGGCGAATTTTGTAAAGGGTCAAAACGAAATGGTAGCTATCGCAAGCTGCGCTTGTCAATAAAAGCATATTAACCGCATTTGCAATCGAGAAATTCTGATGACATTATACGGACTGCCGCTCCGTTATTCTGCGCGAGGGAAGATTGGAAGACAATATCAGCATAATTAAATTAATAGGGCTTCCAGAGGCTTTTGTAGTAGTGCTCTTGATATTAAGCCTTATTTTCGCCCTTGCGCCGTATCTTCCGCAGAAAGATTTCGGAATAATTAAAATCCCGCAATTCACTCCTCCTACACAAAGCAAATTAAAGATAATCGGGCCTCTTATTTTTCTTGGGGTGGTTACACTGTTTCTACCGCTGATACCCCCTCGTTCTCCTATAGAGCCTCCACCTATTGCCGAACAGGATTCCAATAAAGTTATCATTCTGGTCGCAAATTTCGATGGCCCGAACCCAGAGCAATATCGTGTGACCGAGCATATAATCGAGCAATTGAAAGCTGCAACAAAGAAGTATTCCGATATAGAGGTTCAACCTTTAGATCAAACTATCACTGTTCAACAGGGAGGAAGCGAGATTGCGTATGACGTCGGGATGAAACGTAAAGCCAGCATCGTTCTTTGGGGATGGTACGCCGCAAACGTGGACGCCGGTTCTATTCATACTTATTTTGAAGTCCTGCGAGAACCGAAAGGGTTGTCTATAAATCAAAGTATTGAAAAACAAACTACGACAATAAGCGAGTTGAGAGGATTTAAGATTCAAACTAAACTCTCGGGAGAGATGACATATCTGACATTGTTGACAGTCGGGCTGGCTCGTTACGAATCTGATGACTACGATGGAGCAATTGATCGGTTCACAACAGCAATAAATCAGTCGGGTGTGCCGAATCAGATGGTTAATCCCGCTGATATTTATTTCTATCGAGGAACTGCTTATTACTATAAAGCTGGCGTAAATGGAATTGACAACGCTATTGCTGACTACGACAACGCAATTAGGTTCAAGCCTGATGATGCATCTGCCTACTATAATCGCGGAGTCGCATACGGCAAGAAGGGCGATTATGACCGCGCTATTGCTGACTACGACAACGCGATCAGGCTCAAGCCTGATGATGCATCTGCCTACAATAATCGCGGAAACGCATACGGCAACAAGGGCGATTATGACCGCGCCATTGCTGATTATGATAACGCGATCAAGCTTAATCATGATTATGAAGATGCCTACTATAATCGCGGAGTCGCATACGACGACAAAGGCGATTACGACCGCGCTATTGCTGACTACGACAATGCGATCAGGCTCAAGCCTGATGATGCATCTGCCTACTATAATCGCGGAGTCGCATACGGCAACAAGGGCGATTATGACCGCGCCATTGCTGATTATGACAAGGCCATCAAACTCAATCCTGATAATGCGAATGCTTACTATAGTCGCGCCGCTGTTTATAAGTTTAAAGGCGAACGCGAACGCGCTATTGCTGACTTAAATCATTTTCTTCAAATATCTAATGATTCCAAGCTGCGCCAATTCGCTCAAGAGATGCTTCAAGAACTCGGAGTCAAGTAACAGATTGCCATAATCCGCTCAGTAAGCTCGGCAAAGTGAATTCACTTTATCGCTAAATGAATTCATTTTGTCATTAGGTGAACTCACTTTGCGGTAAAGTGAATTCACTTTGTCATCAGGTGAACTCATCTTATGATTAAATGGATTCATTTTGTCATTAGATAAATTCATTTAGCGATAAAGTGAATTCACTTTGCCATTAAGTGAATTCACTTTGCGATAAAGTGAACTCATTTTGTCGTCAGGTGAACTCATTTTACGACAAAATGAATTCATTTCGTCATTAGATGAATCGCTTTTGAGTTAACTTAACCTAATATCAAGAACGGCTAATTATCACTAGTAATAGATTTTAGCCGGTTTTCATCTCTATCTAACCACTGATTGCCCGGTTCGAGCCTTCTGGCCTATATGATGATTTTGCTTGCTTTTTCACATATTTAGCCTTATTTTAACGCTTGTCCCGTATCAAATATCACAAATCCATTTCTCAGGAGGTTTACCATGCCAAAGGTTAAGCTCAATCTTCAGGGGTTATCTGCTCTCGAAAAAGTTGCTAAAGTTCGGCAACTCGTCACGTCCCTGACCGGGAATGCTAACTTTACAACGCCGCATCCGACTCTGGCGCAATTGACTGCGGGCGCTGATGATCTCGAAGCGGCCTATTCCGACGCTCAAACCGCAAGGCAAACCGCTCAGACTAAAACCAGCATCCTGCGCGATAGGGAAGAAGGTGTTGAAAAGTTATTGCGACAGGCCGCCGCTTACATTGAAAGCGTCAGCGGCGACGATGAATCAACGATTCTCAGCGCGGGACTCGATATCCGCAGCACGACATCTGCAGTTATTGCTCCTACGGCTCCGACTTCGCTTACTTTAATTGATGGAGATGAGGAAGGCGCACTTGATCTGAGTTGGGATAAGGTGAAAGGCGCAAAGAGCTACATCATCGAACGCAGCCCCGACCCGCCTACGGCTACAAGTTGGGGAAACGCGACCGTTGTGCTCAAAGCTTCCGCGACTATTAAAGGGTTGACGGCAGGAACGCGTTACTGGTTTCGAGTCGCGTCCGTTCTTAGCTCAGGCCAGAGCGGGTGGAGCGATCCTGCAACAAAGATCGCTCCTTTTTAGTAACTCGCAAGCCTTTCGAAAGGTACAGGCCCGCATCTCAAATTTGAAATATGAGAGGCTGTTTGAAAAGAAGCTCCGTAGGAGCGACCTGTCTATAGTAGAGAGTCGAACAATTTATTCGTAGCTCCGTAGGAGCGACCTCTAAATCAACAGGTCGCTCCTACGGAGCTACAGAACCTTTTATCCTACAGATACTATAGACAGGTCGCTCCTACGGAGCTTCTCTAACAGCTTCTGAGATTTGAGACTATTGGCCTATGCCTCTGCGGTGAACTCTCTTCTTCCTACATTTGAAGTGATTTCACTTCGAGGTATTCTTCCAACCCATAGCGGCCCAACTCGCGGCCATTGCCCGATTGCTTGTACCCGCCGAACGGAGCAAAAGGATTGAAGTTTCCGCCGTTGATGTCTACCTGACCTGTGCGAAGCCGTCGCGCCACTCGCTTCGCCCGCTCGACATCCGTTGACCACACGCCGCCAGCCAGCCCATAAATCGTATCGTTGGCGATGCGCACTGCGTCGTCTTCGTCTTCGTAAGGAATGATGGAAAGCACCGGGCCGAATATCTCTTCGCGCGCAATCGTCATGTCGTTGCGCACGTTTGCGAAGACTGTAGGCTTGATGAAGTATCCCTTCTCTAAACCTTCGGGCGTTTCCGCTCCGCCTGTGACAAGCGTCGCGCCTTCTTCGATCCCCTTCTTGATATAGTTTCGCACGCGCTCGCGCTGCGTTTCGGAAACGAGCGGGCCGAGTTTTGCGCGGCCTTCGCGCGGGTCGCCGACGGTGAAACTTTCGGCGGCTGCTTTAGCGATTTGCACAGCCTCATCGTGGCGCGCTTTCGGCACGAGCATTCGAGTGTGCGCAGAGCAAGTCTGGCCTGAGTTGAAGTAGCAATTATTGACGCCACTCTTTACAGCCTTCTCCAAGTCAGCATCATCCAGAATGACGTTCGCCGATTTGCCGCCAAGCTCCAATGCAACGCGTTTTACACTTTGCGAAGCCAGTTCGCTGACGCGCTTTCCTGCTCTGGTCGAGCCTGTGAAAGAAACCATATCAACATCCTTGTGCGAGGCGATGGCTTCGCCGACAACCGGCCCATACCCCGTCACGAGGTTGAACACTCCGGCAGGCAATCCCGCTTCATCCATGATCTCAGCGAGAACGAATGCCGTGAGCGGCGCGACTTCGCTAGGCTTCAACACAACTGTGCAGCCTGCGGCGAGCGCGGGCGCGACTTTTGCCACAACTTGATGGAGCGGATAATTCCAGGGCGTGATGCAGCCGACTACGCCGACAGCTTCTTTCACGACGAGCGAGTTTCCAATCTGTTCTTCAAACTTGTAATCAGCCAGAAGCTGCGCAAAAGAACCCATGACCATCGCTGGCAATCCCGATTGAACAGCGGTCGCAAGCGGAAGCGGCATGCCGACTTCGCTGGCAATGATGGCCGCGATTTCACTCTGTCGCGCGCCAAGCCCTTCGGCTATGCGCTTGAGAAACACAGCCCGATCTTCGACCGTTGTAGAAGACCATGAATCGAAAGCCGCACGGGCTGCGGCCACTGCCCGGTCAACGTCTTCGTGCGTGCCTTCGGGGATGCGCCCCATCACTTCTTCCGTGGTCGAATTAGTTACGTCGAGCAAACCTTTGCCTACAGGCTCAGCCCATTTGCCGTTTATGTATAATTTATCGTGAACTTTTACTTCAGGTTTTGAAGCTGTCATCATTTTCTCCTTATCAATATTAGAACTGTATCGCGAATCAAAAGAATTGGCCGCGTGATTCGATCAGATCACGCGGCCCGAACTTTCTTGTGTGCTTCGATGCTGTCGAGCAAAATCCAATCTTGCGCCTACTTCACAACGAGATTTACCTGGAATTGCAATGAGGGTTGGTTACAAGGCGGATTCGCATTATGACAGGCAAGAAATCCAGTCGCACTCAAAGTAGTCTGCCCTTTCTTCAATGTTTGAAATATTGCTATCGCGCCAAGCACCGGCAGGGTGTTATCTACAACTTTGATTACTGCTGAATCCTGCACGTTTGCTTCCCATTTATACGGGCTGCGGTTCAGCACCAAAAGGAATTTTTCGCCAACTTCGAGGCCGACTGTTTTGCTGACATCATTCAGCGTGATGGTCAAGCCTCTGAAGAAACTGAATTCATCCGAAGGCGCGCCCCCAATGCCTTGAACGACTAGGGCTGATATTTCACCCTTCTCCATTTTTTTGCCCGCTTTTTTTGCGATCAGCATGGTC
>DATEKX010000150.1:0-8455 GCA_035277165.1 Blastocatellia bacterium
ACCGACCGAATTCGTCCGGCGCAGTTGGCCTATCTAGCGCCGGAAGTTCCAGACACCTTGATCCTTAACCTGATTGAATAATTATGAACACCGATCATTTGTACAACCTGTTGCCTGCAATTTATCGCCTGCGCGATGCCGAGCAAGGTTATCCGCTGCAAGCGCTGCTGCGCGTCATCGAAGAGCAAGTCAACGTAGTCGAAGCAGACATCGCGCAGCTCTATGATAACTGGTTCATCGAAACCTGTGAGGACTGGGCGGTGCCTTACATAGGCGATCTGATCGGATGGCGTCAGGTACACGAAGCGGGCGAGCCCGGCAGCGCAGCGACAACGCGCGACAGGGAACGCAACAAGATTCTCATCCCGCGTCGCGAGCTTGCCAATACGATTCGCTACCGCCGTCGCAAAGGCACGCTGGCGCTGCTGGAGTTGCTGGCAAACGATGTTGCTGGCTGGCCCGCGCGCGCGGTCGAGTTCTTCAGGCTGCTCGGCGGCACACAGAACATCAACTTTTCTCATGAGCGCAGAGGCGGGACGGTTGACGTGCGCAGGGGAGCAAGGCTCAACCTGATTGACGGCGCGTTCGACCGGATGGGGCACACGGTTGACGTTCGCCGCATCAACTCGAATCGGGCGACGGGCAGTTACAACATCCAGAGCGTCGGGCTGTTCGTTTGCCGTCTCAAATCTTATCCATCGACACTCAGCCGCGCGCACTGCGCCGAAAACATCGGGCCGGACTGCTTCACCTTCAGCGTGCTTGGCAACGACGCTCCTCTGTTCACCGAGGCGGTACGCGAGACTGATCCGACCGGCATCGCGCAAGAGATTAACTTGCCGGTTGCGATTCGCCGCCGCGCGTTCGAGTCATCTAAGAGGGTGAACCGCATCACCCGGACTCGCGCGTCGGAAGTCTACTACGGCGAGGGGAAGAGCGTCGCCATCTGGATTCGGAAACGTAAGCGGGATCGCGGCGATACATCCGAGCGCGAGCTAATCCCGGCTGGCAGAATCATCCCCGCCGACTTGAGCGGGTGGCACTATCGCCCACGCCGCGACCTCGTCGCCGTAGACCCTGTGCTCGGGCGCATAGTCTTTCCATCTGGACATTGCCCGAAAGACGGCGTGTGGGTCTCTTATCATTACGGCTTCAGCGCGGATATAGGCGGCGGTGAATACGACCGTCCACTCTCGCAACCGCAAAAACATAAACTGTATCGCGTTGGGCCGGAAGAGAAGTTTCACACCATTAACGCAGCGCTTCGACAATGGCGCAAGAATGACGCGACGGAGAACCCTAACGCGGTCATCGAGATCACCGACAGCGGAGTTTACGTCGAGCAAATCAACATTCACCTAAGAGGGCGGCAGAGTCTGCAACTGAGAGCGGCCAACGGTAAAAAGCCGGTGATTCGCTTGCTCGACTGGCATACCGACCGCCCCGACGCGCTGACCGTCGAAGGCGGCAAAGGCAGCCGGTTCACGCTTGATGGGCTCCTGATCAGCGGAAGGAGCGTGTCCATCGAAGGCGAAATCTCTGAAGCCAGAATTCGTCACTGCACGCTTGTGCCGGGCTGGACGATTGGCAGCGACTGTGAGCCGCATCGCCCCGCCGAACCCAGCCTTGAACTGCTGTGCCCGCACGCGCGAGTCGAAATCGAAAAGAGCATACTCGGCTCGATACAGGTTCATCCGTTGATGACGAATGCGCATCCGAATGACGCGCACGAGTCAAAGGAGAAGGCGAAATCGCCCGCAGCCGAGTCAGGCTGTTACGGAATCGGCTATGGCTTTCGGGTTGACCCGATATGCCTGCACATCAGTGACAGCATCGTAGATGCGACGAGTCCCAGAGGCGAAGCGATTGGCGCGCCGGGCTGCGTCGTGGCCCACGCGCGGTTGACGATTGAGCGTTCGACGGTCTTCGGGCAGGTTCAGGTGCATTCGATTGACCTTGCCGAGAATTCGATCTTCGAGGGCAAGATTACCGTTGCGCGAAGCCAGCAGGGCTGCATGCGATTTTGTTACGTCACGCCGGGCTCGCGAACACCAAAGCGATACCAGTGCCAGCCCGATCTGGTCACTAAAGATAAAACCGGCGAGGCAAAGACACAGGCGGAAACGCAGGTCAAGCCTCGCTTCAACAGCACGCGCTACGGTCGTCCCGACTACTGCCAGCTTGCCGATGATTGCGCTGAAGAGATTAAGAGAGGGGCTGACGATGAGTCGGAGATGGGCGTGTTCCACGATCTCTATCAGCCGCAGCGGCTGGCGAATCTGCGCGCGCGACTGGACGAATACACCCCGGCGGGCATGGATGCCGCCATCATTTTCATGAACTGAGACAGGAGGCAGCGATGAAGGGCGATTTTACACGATTGACTTTTGATCCGACCAAGCACTACAGCCGCGTGCTTGAACAACAGGGCCGGGTGCAGGTGGATTCCGACTTTAACGAGATGAACGAGATCCACCGATACTTTTCGCGCATGCTGGCAGCCGACTTGATCGGCCCTCACGGCGGGCCGGGTAACAGCTTCATAATCGCTGCTGCCAAGAACGAGAATAATCAGGATGTGTTGCGCGACTTCGAAGTCGCACTCGGTCATTATTATGTCGAGGGCATCCTCTGCGAGAACAACGGTCCACTGCTTTTCACTAAACAACCCGCCTCGCCGTTCGGCTTGGGCAATCTGGAAAACGGCAAGAAGTACCTCGCGTACCTCGACGTGTGGGAGCGCCATATCACCCCATACGAAGACGAGGACGAAGAGAAGATCGGGATACGAGAGGTCGCGCTGCGCGGCCCGGACACCGCTACTCGCGCGCAGGTCGTCTGGCAGGTGAAGTGCAGGCTTGTTGAAGACACGGACATCAATAAACTGACCGCCCCAGAGCCCGAAGGATACACGAATTTTCGTAAGTTCCTGAATGAAACCGCGCTGGGAAGCGGTCAACTGCGCGCCCGCGCGATCAAGCCGCAGGCCGACGATGAGCCTTGCTTAATCTCGCCCGACTCGCGCTATCGCGGCGCAGAGAATCAGCTCTATCGCGTCGAGATTCACAAGGGCGGAATCGCTCTGCCAAGCGACGATCCGGGAGGGTCGAAAGTGGACTTAACCAAGGTTGCAACTTTCAAATGGTCGCGCGAGAACGGCTCTGTGATCTTCCCGATCACGGACGTGAGTAGCAAAGTGATCTCGCTGAGGGATTTGGGACGCGAAAGCCGCTTCGGCCTGCGCCAGGACGACTGGGTCGAGATTCTCGACGATGATTACATACTCCTGAATCGCGCCGAGCCACTGCTTCAGATAAAAGATATTGATCGAGATCGTATGCAAGTGACGCTCAAGACGGCGCCCACATATCCATTCGACACAGACCTTCCGAAACATCACTTTCTGCGGCGCTGGGACCAGCCCTCAGAGGCGATCTTTGTGGTTGAAACTAAGGGTGACGAGGATTCAAGCTGGCTCACGCTCGAAGACGGAGTGCAGATTCAGTTTCCGGGGACGGGGAAGAATGACGGCGTTGCCGCTTCCTATCGTACCGGCGATTACTGGCTCATCCCGGCGCGTGTTGCTACGGGCGATGTCGAGTGGCCAGGCCCGCCGGGAAACCCTCGGCCAAGGCCGCCGCACGGCGTCGAGCATGGCTTTGCGCCGCTTGGGATCATCTCAATTGACCCGGGAGGAAAGGTCACAATCAGCAAGGATCTTCGCAGAAAGATCAAACAGCTCTGGCAGCCCTAGAGCGTCTTTCAGTGCGTTGTGCCTTGCTTGAATATGTTGACATCAATCCGGTGTTTGCGAATGAGCTCCCAAAAGGCCCTGCGATTTTTGTTGGCGGCCTTGGCCGCGCGCGTGATATTCCCGCGGTATGTGACTAGTAGCCCCTTAATATAGTTTCGCTCGAATTGCGATACGGCCCTGGCCTTGCCTTCCTGAAACGAGCAGTGCGAGGCCGATGTTTGGGAGCGGGACAGTGTAATGTCGTTCTCAGTCAGTACTGAGCCTTCACACATGACCACCGCTCGTTCGATGACGTGTTCGAGTTCGCGGACGTTTCCGGGCCACTGATGTAGCGCCAGCTTTGACATGGCTGCCGTCGAGATGTCTGTGACGCGCTTGTTGAGAGCGCTGGTATACATATTGAGGAAATGGCCGGTAAGCAGCGGAATATCGTCCGTTCGCTGGCGCAGTGGGATCAGAGCGAGCGGTATGACGTGTAGCCGGTAATACAGGTCCTGCCGCAGACGGCCCTGCCTGACCGACTCTTCGATATCTGTGTTGGTCGCGGCGATTATTCGAACATCTGCCCTTCTAGTCTTTGAAGAACCCAGCCGTCGATACTCTTTGTCTTGAAGGAATCGTAGCAACTTTACCTGAGTGAGCGGAGACAAGCAGTCTATTTCGTCCAGAAAGAGGGTGCCGCAATGCGCCTCTTCAACTATACCCGGCTGCGAGGACGCCGCGCCGGTGTAGGCTCCGCGCTCGTGACCGAACAACTCATTCTCTGCAAGGTCGGGCGGGATGGCTCCGCAGTTTATCGGGATGAAAGCGTGCTTTGCGCGAGGGCTTAAGTAATGAATAGCTCTGGCGCAGAGTTCCTTTCCTGTGCCGGTTTCGCCGGATATCAAAACGGTCGCATCGCACCTCGCCACTATGGGTATCTTGCCTATCTCGGCAACAAACGAGGAATTTTGTCCTACCAGATGCCTTAGCCCAAAGCTCGCTTTGATGTGCTCGACTGGAGACTCAGGCTCGATTTCCAACAGCCTTCTCACCCGCAGAATTATATTTACAGCATCGAAGGGCGCAGTAATGAAATCCCTCGCGCCTTCTTTCAGAAGCGCAAGCATCGCGTCCGGGTCTTCAATGTTGCCAAGCAGGATGATCGGCAGCGCAGGCCAATGCGCGTGGACTCGGGAAACAACCTTGGCAGCGATCAGGTTTGCGCCCGGTGATAACGAGATGAAGACCAGGTCGGGGTCGAAATCCATCAGAAATTTATCGGGGTCGTCCTTTGTGTCTGCTGTAATATCCGTCGCGCGCAGTATTCGCGTTGCGCAGTCACGGAGCGACGCAGACTCTTTCAGTATTGTCAGAAGGCTCTTAGTCGCGTCGCTGGATGGTTCAATGTCGAAGATTAAAATATTTGGACTGGTCATGACACCTCCAGGTCTTTAGCTGCGTTCGTTGAGCCTGGCGGGAGGGACAACAAACTCCGTCTAATGCAACGGCTTGACGGTCTTGTCAGGGCTTATTTCGCAAATACTGGGTCTATTTAGCCACAGCGTTCTTGGTTTTTCAGATACCTCAGGAGTTTTACGAGAGGCTTGTTAAATGATTTGCACTTACCCCGCAGCAAAATTTAGGGGAGGTGAACGAATCACTGGAACTCATAGTGTACTCATCCTTACCAGCGAGCCCGCATTGTATCATAAGCCATACGGAAGTCAATTAGAATTTGACAATGCTCCTATGGACTTATCTTAAATTAGTGTTAAGCCACCGGAGGGGTGAATAATCTATCAACGGTTTCTTGTAACAAGGAACGAAAATGGTCAAAGGTCGCGCTGGCGCAGATGTTTACAGCGGTGATAATCGCCTTGAATCCCTCTGCTGTTAGGTTAGTTATAAGGCTGATTCGAGCACGGCGCTTAAATGAACGATGAATGATGAGTTGAATTCGTTATCCCTTCACTCATCGTTCGTCATTCCAGTTGATGCTGCCGTCGAATACAATATCCGGGCCTAATCGCCGCGTCTTGAATTCAGAAAACGTTATCGCATCTCGCAATCGAACGATGCTCAAGTCAGCGATGGCCTCAGTCCCTTTGCCTATTATCTTTGGCGCTATAATGACGACCAGGCGATCAATAAGTCGCGCGGCAAAAAGAGAAGTCACAATGCCTGAACCTCCTTCGACCAGCACGGACTTTATGCCTCGCCTCCCAACCTCTTGAAGCAACGCTCGGAGATCAACCTGTGATTTGTTTGCTGCCGTCGGCGCAAAAAAGATTTCTGCGCCCAGTCGTTCAAGCTCGCTTGCTCGCTTTCTGTCAGCCATTTCGGTTGTTGCTAAGAGCGTGTGCTGCCCGCCGCCCTCCGTCAACATTCGCGCGTCGGCGGGCAAACGCAAACGGCTGTCTACGATTATGCGGAGCGGGTCGCGGCCTTTGACGAGCCTCACGGTCAATCGCGGATCATCCGCAAGCGCAGTTCCTATGCCGACCATTATCGCGTCGTGATTGCTTCGGAGTTTATGCGCGAGTTTGAGTGACAAAGGGCTGCTGATCCACTGCGAGTCGCCCGAGGCGGTCGCAATGCGGCCATCGAGCGATTGCGCGAGTTTCACCGTGACGAACGGCAATCCCGCCCCCGAATGCTTGACGTGGTCTTCTTCTTTTGTAGTCATCTCGCAAACCGAAATCAGTTTACCTTTCGTCAGCGGTTAGTAGCCAGCGGTCATTTGTCAGTTGCTTGCGGCGCGGAGCTTGCGAAAGCTAAGATTGAGCGAGCATGATTGTCGAACTGATTAAAGAATTTAGTTTCGAGTCAGCGCATCGTTTGCCTAATGTGCCAGCAGAGCACAAATGCTCGCGGCTGCACGGTCATTCGTTTCGCTGCGAGGTGGCTGTTCGCGGAGAGGTTGATCCACATACAGGCTGGTTCATAGATTACGCGGAGATCACAGAAGCGTTCGAGCCGCTCAGGCAAAAGCTGGACCACTATTACCTCAACGAGATTGACGGGCTTGAAAATGCGACGAGCGAAAACATTGCTCGCTGGGTCTGGGAAAGACTCGAAGGTCGTGTGCCCGGGCTTTATCGCGTGACTATTCGCGAAACATGCACGGCGCGGTGCGATTATTATGGCTCCTGAAACCTGAAATCTTAAACTACATTTTACATCACTGTGTAGTGCATAGACTCCGGTTCGTCGGCTAACCTCGATTCAGGCGGAGCCGATTTGCGTTTGAATTTGTCGCCGTACATCGCGCGGTCAGCCGCAATCAACAATTCGTCCAGAGTGTCGCCATCAGTTCCGTAACAGGCCCAGCCGATGCTCACACCAAAAACCAGGCGCGCTTCTTTGAAACCGAAGTCGTAATGGTCTACAGCAATTTGAAGGCGCTGAACAAGCTCGCGCACTTCGTCGGGATGAACTTGTAGAAGAGCGACGAATTCATCGCCCGCGTACCGGCTCAGAAAATCTGTCGAGCGAATCTGTCTCGACAACAACTGCGCCACTTCCCTCAACACATGATCTCCGGCCTGATGACCGAGCGTGTCGTTGATTCCTTTGAACCCATCCAAGTCCATCATCAACACTGAGAAGGTGTCTCCGTGTCTCCGCGCGCGGTTCGCGGCTTCCTCGAATTGATGTCTCAGCGCGCGCGCATTCGCAAGTCCCGTCAGCGAATCTGTCAACGCTTTTACTTCTGTCTGTTCGTGGTGCAAGGCGTTCGCTATGGCGTCCGACGCCAGCTTTGCCACAGCTTCGAGCAGCCGGAGATGGTCAGGCTCGTATGCCTTCAACTCTGCCGAATAGAGCGTAAGCGCGCCGAGCACTTCGTCATCCTTCATCAGCGGCACGCACATCACCGTCCGGTAGTTTTCAGAGAC
The DNA here is from genome assembly GCA_035277165.1 of Blastocatellia bacterium. GTDB lineage: Bacteria > Acidobacteriota > Blastocatellia > UBA7656 > UBA7656 > DATEKX01. The sequence goes on from DATEKX010000150.1 coordinate 7,633, forward strand.
TTCCAATTTCACAGTGTCAAAGTCAAGATGCGGGTCGCTGTTGTACATAGGCTGGCGGTTGGCTGCGACCCAGCCGGTTATGCCTGAACCGAGTATGACGCTCTTTCCTTTGAGCCGCTCTGCATTGCGCCCCGAAACGTGCACCGCTTCCAGTTCAATCGTGTCGGGCTTCTGAAGGTAAAGCGCGCAGGTCGTATAGCTCACAATATCTTGTAGCCTTGAAGAGAAGACCGCGAACATATCGCGGAGGTCAAGGCTCGTGCCGATGGTCTGGGCTATGTCGTAGAGCGTTATGACTTCTCGATGCGCGTTGCGTATGTGCTCGAAGACCATAGGGCGACTTTCTTCTTTTTCAGCCTTCTGGGCGGCAGGGCCGGGGCGGGCCGCTTTCACTTCCTGTCTTTCTTTCTTCTGTCGCTTTATCTCTTCTTCAAACAGAGGCAAGTGATCCAGAAAAACATGAACTACTTCAGGATCGTACATAGTTCCACTGCTTGCCCTCAGCAACTCGATAGCTTCTTCGCGCGTCATGGCCTTGCGGTACTGCCTGTCTTCGCGCACGGCATCAAAGCAATCCACGACCATCAATATGCGCGCGGTCACAGGAATCTCTTCGCCCTTCAGTCCGTCGGGATAACCATGTCCATCCCATCGCTCGTGATGATGTCGCACGACGGGCATAACAGGGTAAGGGAATCCGACTCGCTCAAGTATCTCGGCTCCGACAATCGTGTGCACCTTCATTCGGTCAAATTCGGCAGGCGTGAGCGGGCCGGGCTTGTTCAGAATGTAGTCGGGCACGGCGAGCTTTCCTATGTCGTGA
>DATEKX010000151.1:0-3329 GCA_035277165.1 Blastocatellia bacterium
CGAAGCGGATTTAAGAAAGCTGCGACGCGTCGTGTGAAATCGCTCCAGTATTGTTTTGCTCATTATTCTTTCCTCTGAAACCGTCTATGGTTTGTGGTCGGGCTTGCCTTGAATGTTCTTCAGCGGCTTGTCCATCTCGACCGGCTTCACTGCTTGCGGCTCGATCAGGCGTTTGCCTGTCGCTTTATCAAATACGGCGTTGCGCAAGAACTGCTCCGTCGTCCACTGAGGCCCGCCGCCGCCCAGATACTTTTGAAACCATTCGAGGTGCGCCGTGTAGTACAGAGCCATCTCGTACCAACTCGGCCAGTGACCGGCGTTCGAGTAAATGATCAACCTTGAAGGCACATTCATTTTTTGAAGCGCTGTGAACATCTCAAGCGATTGCGTATACGGCACGCGATAATCGCGTTCGCCGCTTATTACGAGGCACGGAGTCTTGAAGTTCTTAACGTAATTCGACGGCGACATCTTTTCGTATAACTCAGAGTTCCACGACTGGCCTTTCAAATCCCATTCGGGAAACCATAACTCTTCGGTCGCGCCGTAAAACGATTTCAGGTTATAGATTCCCATCATCGTTGCTATGGCTTTGAAGCGATTCGTGTTGCCCTCGAACCAGTTCATCATGTAGCCGCCATACGACCAGCCCATCGCCCCTATTCGATTCACATCAACGTATGGCAATTTTTCGAGCGCGTCCGTCACTTTCATCAGGTCTTGAAAAACTTTCCCGTTCCAGTCGCCCGAAATCGCTGCGGTGTAGTCCTGCCCATAGCCCGTCGAGCCATGCGGATTCGCAAATGCCACGATGTAGCCCGCGCCCGGATAGACTTGCCAGTCGCCGCGAAACGCATCAGACCATTGCGACTGCGGCCCGCCATGCACATTCAGTATGAGCGGATATTTTTTCGACGCATCGAAATTGTGCGGCTTCACGACAAAGACATGGACTCGTTTGCCATTCGCTCCTTCGACCCACATCTGCTCCGCAGGGCGAATGTCCACTTCGCTCGCCACAGCTTCGTTGATGCGAGTGAGCTTTGCAGGAGTCGCCGCACGATTATCGTTGATCTCTGCGCTGTAAATTTCGACCGGCGCGTCAACTGAACTTCTTGCATAGATCATACGCTTTGCTTTGATGTCGAATGCGAGTATCGACTTGTCGGCCAGAACCTGCGTAATGCTGCGCGTCGCAAGGTCGAGCCGGTATACGGGAGTCTGGGCTTCAACCGGGCCTGTGAAATAGATGGCTTTATCGTCATCGGCCCACGCGTAATCGTCTATCCAGTTGCGAAACGATTCCGTCACGACGCTTGTTGTGTTTGCCTTGCGATCATAAAGCGCAAGGCGAAACAGGTCGGATTCGTAACCGGGCTGCTTCTGCAAACGATAAGCGATGAAGCGGCCATCGCGCGAATACTTCGGGCTGCCGTCATAAGCGGGATTCGCAGCCGTTATGTTGCGAGCCTCCGCTTTCTGGCCTGTCAGCGAAATCAACCACAGGTCACTGTTGGTCGAAGAAGCGGGATTCTTATCGTGATTCGACACGAACGCGAATTCCGAACCGTCGGGCGAGAAGTCGTACTGCAAGGGGCCGCCGAGTTGAAATGGCGGAGAGTCGAAATCGCCCGGCGTCAAATCTCGCGCGTCGCCAGTTGCGACATTTGCCAGAAAAATGTGCGTGCGCGTTCCGTCTTTCCACGCCGTCCAGTGGCGATAAAACAGGCTGTCGGCCATGTGCGCTTTCAACGGGCCGTTCGACCATGTTTCGCCGATCTTTTTGTTGCAATTGTCATCGCCTCCGCATTCGGGATAGACATCAGTCGAGAAGGCAATCCATTTGCCGTCAGGAGACCAGAGCGGGTCGGCCACACCTGTCGAAACGTTTGTAACTTTTCTTGCTGCGCCGCCGCTCGCAGGCATGACGTAGAGGTTACTGTCTTTCGCGCTGATGAAAGCTATCCATCGGCCATCGGGCGAGAAGGTCGGAGATATCGAGCTTGTTTCGCCCGTGGTGATCTGCCGCGCGTTGCGACCATCAATGTCCATCATCCATACCTGCGTCGTGCGCTTTTCGCGCGGCAGGTCGGGAGTCGCAACAGCGTAGATAACCGATTTGCCATCGGGCGAGATGTGAACGTCAGAGATTGATTTGATTCGGTAAAGGTCTTCAATCGTAAACGGGCGCTTCTGCGCGAATGAAGAATACAGCGGTACCAGCATCAGCAATGCAAGCAATAAAAAATATCTTTTCATTTTGTGACCTCTTAAAAACAGCTTGGTTTCATAAATAGTTACTCTTGGCCGTCAAGCCCTGTGAGTTGCGCGCTAACCGTCCACAATTTTCGAGCCGTATCTTCATTGTATGACTCAGGCGATGATCTTGTCTCAGTTTTTTTGGTGAAATATTTTCCCGTCACGCCGTCCACGTCCGGCGAAGAGGCAAGATATATGGAAGTCTCAGCGCCCTTTTCGGGGCTTAACGTCACCAGCTTGATAATCGCTTCGACGAACTTTGGCAGCGCGCGAAAAATACTCGTTGCGACTGCGCCCGGATGCAGGCAGTTTGCCGTAACGCGCGTCGAAGCAAGACGGCGCGCAAGCTCGTAAGTGAACAAAATATTCGCCAGCTTCGAGTTCGCATAAGCGCGAACGCCGTTGTAGTTCTTCTCGCCCTGCAAATTATCAAAATCTATTCGCCCGTAAGTGTGCGCGCCCGACGCGACGTTGACTATGCGAGCCGACGCGCTACGCGTGATCACATCGAGCAGCAGATTCGTCAGCAGAAAATAAGCGAGATGATTAACGGCGAAAGTCGTTTCAAGATTGCCTTCGACCAGCGTGCGATTGCGGATATAGACTCCGGCGTTGTTGACCAGCACGTCGAGCCGGTCATGCGTTCGTTTGAACTCTTCGGCAAATTCGCGGATTGATTTCTGCGATGCAAGATCGCAAAGCATCAACTCGACTGCATTATTGCCGCTTCGCGCTTTGATTTCTGTGAGAGCCGCTTCGCCTCGCTCGCGGTCGCGACAGACTATGACGACCGTTGCCCCTCGGTCGGCCAGTTCATGGGCAGTCACAAGACCTATGCCTGAGTTCGCGCCAGTAACCATTGCGACCTTGCCTGTCATGTTCTGATTATCACCTGTCATTATTACTCTCGCGCTAGGCTTTCAAAGCCTGATCGAAGTCCTCAATTAAATCTTCTGTCGCTTCGATTCCGACAGACACGCGAATCAAGGTGTCTGTGATGCCGAGTCGCGCGCGGTCTTCCGAAGGCATGCCGGAGTGCGAAGTCGTAGCCGGGCGAGTGATGAGCGTTT
>DATEKX010000152.1:0-2551 GCA_035277165.1 Blastocatellia bacterium
TATGGCGGGCCTGTGGCAGAGCCTGCGCTTGGGCCTGTCGCTTTTATGCATAGAGTCTCTGCATCAGAAAATCCTGCCGCCCCGCTCAGTCATCACTGGCAAGACTCGACTCACATCACGCACGGCGTATTTACGGCGGGCGTGACGGCGTGGCGCTTCCGTGTTGAAGGCTCAATATTTCGCGGCGCTGAACCCGACGAGAATCGAAAAGACATAGAAATGGGCAAGCTCGATTCCTACAGCGCGCGCATCTGGTTCACGCCGACGCCGAACTGGGTCTTCCAGTTTTCGCGCGGCCACCTCACTAACCCCGAAGCGGCTGCGCCGGGTGATCTCGACCGCATGACTGCATCTGTCAGCTACAATCGCGCATGGTCTGATGGCAACTGGGCGAACAGTCTTATCTGGGGCCGCAATCACGAAGAGCATGGCAACTCGAATGCTTATCTGTTTGAATCAACTGCGAACTTTCTGGATAAGAATTATCTTTACACAAGGCTTGAGCTTTTGGACCGTATAGGTCTGCTCAGGGAGAACGTATTCGGGCGCGCAGGACTGATTGACGATTCTGATCACTCGGACGATATGGAAATGGATGATCACTTCGAGCCTGTGTTTCGCGTCGGCGCATTTACATTCGGCGGCGTGCGCGACATCGTTACCGATTCAAAGTGGCGCTTAGGCATTGGCGCGGACGTGACTTTTTATCATGTGCCTGCTGCGTTGAAACAGATTTATGGCTCGAACCCGACGAGCTTTCATCTGTTTCTGCGATTGCGTCCGGGCAAGATGTAACATTGAAGAGAAAAAATTGGAGTGCCGCTTTCCGCCTGAAGGCGGTACTCCAAACTTTTCCTGATTCATTCAGACAACATTGATTTCGCGTTCCGTTGCACAGCGCGAGAAGCGGTCAAACTCAAACGGGGTCATGTCGAAATCAAGAGGCGTGCCTCGAACGATTATATCCGCGAGAATGCGACCGGCGGCGGGCGAGTGCTGAAAGCCGTGACCGCTGAACCCTGTGATCATAAAGAAGCCTTCCAGATTGTGTGCAGGGCCAATGATCGGCATCGCATCGGGCGTGACTTCATAAAGCCCGGCCCACGCGTGCGCGATTCCTGCTTCCGCCAAATGCGGCAATCGCTTCACGGCCACCTGTGTTACTTTTTCAAGAAACTCCCAGCTTACCGTAGTGTCATAACTCGACGTCTCTTCGGGATCGGACATTCCAAATAAAATTCCTGCGCCCTCGCGATGAAAGTAAAACGTCGTCTCGAAATCGATGACCATGATCCTTGTTGCAGGCACGGCGAACTTGGTTTCACCTATTGGTTCAGTGATGAATATGTGTCTTCGATACGGAAGCACCGGAACGTCAATCCCTGCCAGCCTGCCTATGTTTCGAGCGTGAGGCCCCGCTGCGTTGATAACAGCGCGTGTTGAAATCGTGCCGCGATCTGTTTCGACTTCAACTATGCGATCACTTTCAGTTTTGATAGCTGTCACTTCCGTCTCGCGGCAGATTTCGACTCCCAAAGATTGCGCTGCTTTTGCAAATCCCATCGTCACGCCGTTCGGGTCAGCTATCCCGTCGCGGGCGCAGAACGTAGCTCCTATAATTCCTTCAATGCCGAGACCCGGCGCGAGACGCGCGGCTTCGTCAGGCGAAAGCAGGTCAACTTCAACGCCGAGATTTCGCTGCATCTCCATATTTCGTCGAAACGCGCTCAAATCTTCCTGCTTCGATAACAGGAAGAGATATCCGTCCTGATGAAAGTCAATTTCGTAGCCGACTTCTTCCTGAAAATTTTCAAACAGCCGGATTGATTCGATGGACAATCGCACATTTGCTTCGCTCGAAAACTGGTGGCGCACTCCGCCTGCATTTCGCCCGGTTGATCCCATGCCGAGCATCAATTCTCGTTCGACCAGAACAACATTGGTCACGCCGTTGCGCGCGAGGTAATAAGCTGCGCTTGCGCCCATGCACCCGCCGCCGATTATCACAACATCCGCAGTCCGTTTCACTCTGTGTTCACCTGCTCACAGGAAGTACCTTCATCGCAGAGACGCAGAGGAGGCGCAGAGGCTATGCAAATAAAAGAATCTCTGCGCCCCCTCTGCGTCCTCTGCGTCTCTGCAATGAACTCTTATCTTAAACTATTTTTTCCCACGGACGATTATTTTGCCAGCCATGTCCTTGCCGCCCGCCTCGCCGTGGAAGCTGCAATGATAGGCATAAGTGCCTGGCTTGTCGAACTTGTGCGCGAAGGTCTTGCCGTCAGTAAGCACGTCGGATTTGAAAGAACCGTTGTCTGCTTCAACAGTATGCCTGCCGCCTTCGTTGACCCACTCGACCGTCGTGCCTGCCGTTACGGTCAAAGTCTGCGGCTCGAACTTAAAGCTGCTGACCTTGACTGTGGCTGTGGCAGCCTGGCTTTTTGCTCGCGCCAGAGCCTTGCCGGTCTTTGCTCGCCCTTCTACAATCGCCGCCATCATTGCCAGCGCCATCATGTTTATTAAGATCATTGTCACTAACTTTCGCATGGTT
>DATEKX010000153.1:0-3584 GCA_035277165.1 Blastocatellia bacterium
AGCAAAAACTGCTTGCAAACAAATGGCTATATCGAGACGTGACAATCCTTAGTTCGTTCTACCTATGCTTAAAATCGAAGCGATAACCCTACGCGGACAAGCCTGTGGAAGCGGCTTGCTATCAACTCCTGACGTTCATCACCTATCGAAGTTTGCTGATCGAGCAGGTTTCTGAGATCAACTACAGCTTGCCACTGTCCGGGGATGAAACTGATGTTGGGCAGTTCCTGCGCAAACGACACGCTGATATTCGGATCATAATTGGCAATCTGCCCTTGAAACGGGTCAATCGCAAAAACAGCCTGTCCGGGCGCAAACCTCAGCACGGTGGAAACCCGTGTGCCCGTGCTAATAAAGTTCGCATCTACTCTCGCAGAGAAAACGTGGAACAAGTCGTTGCTGAACATATTCGCAGGCTCGGTTATCCCGCGCCCGTCAAGGCGTTGCCCTTCGCCGAAGGCATAGCCGACAGCGCCTTCGATCACATTGCTCATGCGGTGATGGTAAACCACGCGAAGCCCGCGCGTGCGCCCTCGTTGTTCCGCCGTTTGCAGAATAGGTTCAGCCTGCGGATTGTCGTTCGGTATGGCAAGCAATCCGACTCCGTGACCTGAGACCGTGTCGAAGAAGGCCATCATCTCGACTGACGATCTGTCGGATAGAATCTGCTCCGCGCCGAACTGCAAACGGTAGCTGCGATCAAGCATAGGCTCCGGCTGCTCGCCGGGTTGGGCAGTTATTGCAACAGGCTTTGGTTCTGTGAATTCTATCTCGCCTGATTCGAGATTGACTCTGGATTGCATATCGCTTGACGAGCCGGGGATCAGGCTTGCAGACAACCGCGTGTGCGCGCCCGCATCAACAGCTATTCCGAATCTAGGCAGAATGCTCGTCTCTGATGATCTTTCTGCAAAGCGAGCGACTTCCAAACCGTAAACGACCAGCACAGGCCCTGATATCTGCCAGGTGTCTGTTGCCGAAACTGAAAACTGGCCGAGGCGAGGGATGCCTGCGCTGCGTGAGAAAGTAAATCGCCCGTACCCAAGGGCTACTGCAAAACGGTGACGATCTCCCACATGCGCAGTTGTGAGCGCTTCGAGCCGTTGCGGCGCTCCGTTGCCGACGCCGACCTGACCGCTGATGACCAGATTGGCATCTTTCCCGATCTGCTCGGAAACCGCGAAGTTCGTGCCCACAAATGAGCCTGTTTCGCTGGAACTGGCAGCCGCCGTCTGCGCGAACGTGTTGACTACGCCGTGAATTTCAGGCGCGCGATCTGTAAGCGCTATTGCGTCATCGGCTTTCGCACCAGCAGGATTCTTTTTCGATTCGTCGTCCAGGTGAAAAATCACGTTTCGCGCGCCGCGCGCGGCATATTTCGAATCTTTGTTGAGATTCGTTTCATCGGCAAGCGTGCTGGTGCGGCGCAAATAGATCGAATCGAATACTGTGACCTTGTTCGGCCTTACATCTGCGGCGACTTCGACGGGTTTAAAGCCGTCTGCTTCGGCCTTCACGCGGTAACGGCCCGGAGTGATGCCCGCCGCGATGAATTTGCCTTCGCCGTCGGTGCTAGCCCGTTTGATTACCTTCGCAGGCTTCGCGTCTTCAGATTCGGCCATCACCATCACAGCCGCGCCCGCCAGAGGAGTTCCGTGACCATCCATGATAAAGCCTCGGATAGACCCTCTCGGCGTAGCAGCATATGCTGACGTGCTCACACAGGCTATCGCTCCAACTGCGATTAGCGCCCACAGTTTTAAAGCATGTTTCATACGTCACCTCTTAAGCGGAAGCAGAGGACTCATCAGTGGGAACAATAATTCTATCACTCGGCCTCAGAGTGTCAAGCGTGCCCGACGAATTCAGCCACCGAGTAAGCTGGCCGAATGCGCGACCGCGATGGCTCACTTCCGCTTTTTCTGAGCCAGTCAATTCCGCGAAAGTTCTTCCTAGCGGCTCGTAATAAAAGATCGGGTCATAGCCGAAACCGTTTGAGCCGCGCGGCGCGTCCAGAATAGTGCCTTGCGCTTCGTCCTCAAATACCCTCTCTCCGCCGTTCCATACAATCGCAGCCGCGCAAACGAATCGAGCCGCGCGATTTCCCGTTGGCACATATTTCAATTCATCGAGCAGTTTGACTACACGCTCGGCATCGGAAGCCGCAGGGCCTGCCCAGCGCGCAGACCGGACGCCGGGCGCGCCATCGAGCGCTTCAACTTCCAGCCCCGAATCATCGGCAATCGTGGGCAAACCGGAAGTTTGATGGTAGTGCCGGGCTTTGAGCAGAGCGTTTTCGGCAAAAGTTGCGCCGGTCTCTATCTCTTCGGTTGACGACGAAACGTTAAGCCCGACAAGATCAATTCCCTGCTGACCGATTATTCGCTGCAATTCTATGATTTTCCCCTCGTTGGTCGTAGCAAGCAATATGCGCATGGCTTCAATATAACACGCGCGCAGAAATGTCCTCACCGTAAGAACAGGTCAACAGAGAAGCTCTTGCGGAAAAATCTCCGGTTTCAGACTTGAGATATTCGGAATTTACTTCTGCGATCCCTGGCTGCGCAGGGCCGAAGGGCGCGAGCCTGACCGGCTGCGCATCAGCGTCTGCCACCTGCTGCGCGGCATCTCCATAGCATCAAATTGCTCTATTGAATCCCTGAACGACTCTCCGCCCGCCTGCCGCGCCTTCAAGTATAAAAGCGCTGTCATAATCGCGGTCAGCGGGGTGACGAGAATGTTCAGCAGTTGATAAAGAGAAGACCTGCCGGAGATGCTAAAGTAGAAGCTGAACTCTTTCGGGGTGTAGTCATCTGCCAGCTTGAGCGTAAAAGAGGTATCAATTGAAGCGACCCATACCAGAACCGGAAGCGCGAATTGCAGAATCGTGATTATAAGTGCCGCGCTCCAGGACCGTTTTATCAAGCCGCGCGCTCGTTTCAGCGTGCCTCGCACACCAGAGCCTTCCATTACCGCCACCGGCGCATAGAGGCAGTAGCAAACGGCGGCTGCGACTCCCGGCAGGATGAAGGCCGCTATGCCAACGAGTATGATCGTCAGAACAAAAATTGTTGCTGAGGAAAAAACCCACCAGCGGCGCTTGAGCGTCGCAAGCGCGGTTCTGATCTGCACACGGCGTAACGGGGCTATCATCGATTGCACGACAAGTGGAACAGTCAGCGCGGCGACGGTGGAATACGCGAGGAGATTAGTCGCTATCAGGCTGAGGATTATCAAAAATGCAACGATCATTTGGTTAGGAGGCGGCAGGGTTCCCCACGGAATTATCTTATCGCTAAAATTTATGCCTCCGACAACCGCTATCAGCGGAGCGTATGCAAGCAACGAAAGTTTTATGAATGCAGGAAACCGCTCGCTGTAAAGGGAAACAGCCTGGCGTAGCAAAGTGCTGCTCCCTTCTGCACCAGCGCGGAGCGCAGAGGCAAATCCGGCGGCGGTTTCGGGCCGGTCGTTCGGACTTTTAGCCAGCGCGGCCATAACAATCCGGGCCATTCTCTTTGGCACTTTCGGATTCTTTTTTTTGACGGGCTGAGGCTCAGCCGCAGCATGCAGCTTTATCAGTT
>DATEKX010000154.1:0-5090 GCA_035277165.1 Blastocatellia bacterium
ATTGCCCGATAGCGAGTCCGTATCTTTTTTCAGCAAGTCTCGGACTACGGTCTTTTCCCCGCGCTCGATGCCGCGCCTTATATCGCGCGTCATTGCCGTGCGGCTCGCAAATGCTTCAAGGCATCCGCGCGCGCCGCAGCCGCATCGCGGCCCGCCCGCTTTGACAACGATGTGACCCACTTCGCCAGCGTTCTTGCTCGCCCCGTGATAAAGCGCGCCGTTTATGATCAAACCGCCGCCGATGCCTGTGCCCACAAACATACCCAGCACTTCGCTTGCGCCGCGCGCCGCGCCTCTTCTGAATTCACCGTAAGTGCCTGCGTTCACGTCATTGTCAACAACGGCGGGGCATTTGAAGATTTCAGCCAGCCGAGGGCCGAGCGGGAAGTTCTTGAACTTCATGTTGGAGGATTCGATTATGTAGCCCGTATCGGGGTCGAGCGGGCCGGGCGCGCCTATGCCTACGGCTCGCAGGCGTGATAATTCAAGGCCTGCCTGCTCGACGGCCAGTCGTCCGGTTTGAGCGATGGTTTGAAATACGCCTTCGTCATCTCGCCACGCTTTAGTCTTAGCACGCGCGCGACTCATTACCTGACCGCCGCCGTCAATGACGGCTGCCATGACCTTCGTTCCGCCCAGATCAATGCCAAGAATATGTTGTCCCATTTAGCGGCTTATTAAACCACAAAACGGTATGCCGGGTCGATTTGTTGTTGCTTGACTAAAATATCGCGTACGGCATAAGGATGCGTGTTGATCTTCTTGATCTTGTGCTCAAGCACCTGAAACAGATGCTTCAACCCGGATGCGGGGTCTATGTCTATGTCTACCTGGCAGTCATTGCCATTCAAGAAGTAAGTAAGCTGGAGGTTGCCGGATTCGTCTGGAGTCTTGAAGCTCCCGGCGCGAGAGAATCCTGCTGGCGGAGTGTGAAGCGTGTCCGGCGCATCATCGAAGAGTCCAGTGATCGCGCTGTTTTTGGTCTCTTGTCGCAACTCTATCGGCGCGATTGCAAAGAATCGCTCGCCTCGAATTTCGACTATCTTTTCGATGGAAGGCAATACAGTCTTCCCGTTGCTGAGCGGAGTCGCGGCGCATTTCGCAGTTAAGTTCAACACGTTTGCTTTGCGAACGTCATCCAGCGCATCATAAAGCGCTTTGCCTTTTTTGCCTTCAAACATCAATACATTGTCGCTGTTCTTCAACAGTCTCTGCGTGCCGTCAGGCAGATCTGAAAATTTCGGGAACGTGACGCTCGTAACCTTATCTGGATCAATGGCGCAGGTTATCTCGACATCGGTGAAGCCGCTGGATTTGATCGTAACGAAGCGGCTCGTGGGCAGATAGACCGATGGATCAATCTCGATTCGATAAAGCCCTTGCGGAATGCTGAAGAGACCTTCGATGGTGATTCTCTTCGATGCATCGAGATCGTTGAGCACTCGCTGATCGCTCAGGACCTGATGGCGCAGCCGAATGCCCACTCTTCCGCCGATTTTGTCGCCGAGGACATCCACCAGACTCAATCTCAGTTTTCCTCCATTTTCATTTGCGCTCATAGCCGATTTCCTCCTTGATGTTTTTCTCTCTCTTATCAATAGACGGATTTGGTTTGAACAATAATGCGCTTTCTTGTTGTAACGCGCTACGCGGGGCGCGAGATTTGTGCATTGCAAGTGGCAGATTTAGCGTCTATAAATAGTGAGCAGATAGCCGCCGCCTGACCCGGCGATGTTTCCGGTTTCCCACAGGGAGGTAACAAAACATGAGCGCGGATATTATTTTCCAGCCGTTGAGATTCAAGAATCTCACCGTTAAAAACCGCATCTTCCGCTCGAACATTTCCGGGCGATTTGATAATTACGACGGCTCAGGCAATCAGGCGCGAATCAACTGGGAGTTGAAGTTCGCGCGCGGCGGCGTCGGGGCCATCATCTCTTCGTTCGTGCCCGTTCAAATGCGCGGGCGCATCGTTCCCAATTACGCGACGATTGACAGCGATAAACGAATTCCATTCTGGAAAGAACTGGGCAAGCGCGTGCACGAACACGATTGCAGATTCATACTTCAACTGAGTCACGGCGGACGGCAGCGCGACATTCAGGGCATAGAGTATGCAAAAGGATTAAGCTCTACGGATAAATCGGAACCGATGCATGGATTTGAATGCGAGCGCATGACGATTCAACAGATTCAGGAAACAGTTAATGCGTTCGCCGAAGGTGCGCGCCGCGCTCGCGAAGCCGGTCTTGATGGAGTCGAGCTTCACGGCGCGAACGGTTATCTGATCACTCAATTCTTAAGCTCGGCGATCAATGATCGGAAGGATGAATACGGCGGCTCGCTTGAGAATCGCGCGCGATTCGTCCGCGAAATCGTTCGAGCGATTCGCGCAAAAGTGGGGCCGGATTTTCACCTGCAAATGAAGATCAGCGCGACCGAGTATAACAATGCCATGCTCCCGTTTGAAGAAAAGGGCAACACGATTGAAGATTCGATAAAGGTTGCAAAATGGCTCGAAGCAGATGGCGTAGACGCGATCCACGTTTCGTCGGGCAGTTCTTTTCCTCACCCGCGCAACCCGGCGGGGCCGTTCCCGCTCGATGAACTCATCAAGAGCTATGACACTATGCTGTCGAGCGGGACGCATACGTTCAGAAATTACATGCTGTTTCGCACATGGCCTGCGAATAAATTCTTTCAGCAGAGATGGGACAAGGCAACAGGCGATCAGATAGAAGGCATCAACCTGCCCGACGCCCGCGCCATTAGTCAAGCCGTCACCGTTCCAGTGATCTGCACGGGCGGCTTTCAAACCGCCTCTGTCATCAGAAAAGCGATTACGGACGGGGCGTGTGACGCTGTGTCTATCGCGCGCCCTCTCGTAGCAAACAATGATCTGGTGAAGATGTTTGCCAACGGGCTTGACCGCGCGCCCTTGCCTTGCACTTACTGCAACAAGTGCCTCGTAAATGTAGTTGAGAATCCGCTCGGCTGCTACGAAGAATCCCGCTTCAAGTCGCGCGAAGAGATGATCGCGCAAATCATGTCTGTCTTCGACCCGCCGCCTTTTGTATAACCTGATTTTTTGTGTGATGCGCAGGAGCGACCAGAGACGGTCGCCCCTGCATTTATTTATTCAGTGGGTGGTGGCTGAGGTATCTCCAGGTGATAGCCCGGATCATTCGGCGGCAGCAAAAATTTTGCTACGCGCTTTTCTTTTGATACGGCGAGTTCAAACGCCTTTTTGTCTCCGATTGATGACGGAGCCACATCGAACACGTTCAGTATCTTGGGATCGGCGGCGTGATGAGAAACGCTCGACGGGCCTAGCTCTATTATCTTCGCTTCCATAGCCGCCTTTATTTGATCGGGCGATTTTTTGGCGGCCTTTGCTTTTACATAAGCATCAATCACTGCATCGCCCGCCGCAGCATACAATTTCTTTTGAGCCGCAACTCCCTTGGCCACTATGTTATTGAACATAACGCGAGCTTGTTGAGCGGGCGAGCGCGCCGTGCTTGAGATGAGCGCGCTATTTAATCCGGCGGTTCGCAAAATATCTTTAAGCACTGCGAGCGAGAATTCTGTGACATCTTTGGCGTTGGCATTGGTTCCATATTTGATGATGATGTCATTCGAGTTGTCCGGCATGAGGTGGCTCCTTTTTTAAATTCAGGTGATTACTGATTATCGCAATTAAAGCAAAAGCCCTGTTGGTTATGACTTATATCACAAGAAACAGGGCTTTTCATCCCGGAATAATCAATCGCGCATCAGATGAGGACTGCTACGCGGCCCTCATCTGATGCAGGTTGTTGTCAGGTGCATCATTTCGACCAATGATTCAGTCAGTCATAATCAGAAGTCGCCGATGACGCCGCCCATGTATTCCCAGCCTGTCAGCGAAGGCCCCCACGCCGACCCGTTCCACCACTTGTGGTACAACGCGCGGTCTGTGCCTATAACAAAAACATCCAACCGATTCGGCCCCCACGATACGACTCTAGGCTGATCTATGATCGTGCCGCCCATGTATTCCCAGCCCGTCAGTGAAGGCCCCCACGATGACCCGTTCCACCACTTGTGATACAGCGCGCGGTCTGTGCCGAGGGCGAACACATCGAGCCGGTTCGGCCCCCATGACACAACTTCGGGTTGGCCGACAATCTTTCCGCCCATGAATTCATAACCAGTCAGTGAAGGCCCCCACGATGACCCGTTCCACCACTTGTGATACAACGCGCGGTCTGTGCCCAGAACGAACACATCAAGACGGTTCGGCCCCCAGGCTACGGCTTTGGGTTTGCCAAGTGTGATGCCGCCCATGTTTTCGTAGGTCGTGAGCGAAGGCCCCCACGATGACCCGTTCCACCACTTGTGATACAGCGCCGAATCAGTCCCGACAACGAACACGTCGAGCCGGTTCGGCCCCCACGCCACAGCCTCAGGGTCAGCGATGAGCTTCCCGCCCATAGCTTCATAGCCGGTGAGCGAAGGCCCCCACGCCGACCCGTTCCACCACTTGTGATAGAGTCCTGAATCTGTGCCTGTGACAAACACATCGAGGCGATTCGGCCCCCATGCCACAGCTTTGGGCTGGCCAGCTATGATGCCGCCCATGTTTTCATAACCGGTGAGCGAAGGCCCCCACGCCGACCCGTTCCACCACTTGTGATACAGCGCAGAGTCTGTGCCTGTGACAAACGCATCCAATCGGTTTGGCCCCCACGATACGACTTCGGGGTTGCCGATTATTTTTCCGGCCATGTTTTCGTAGCCTGTGAGCGAAGGCCCCCACGCCGACCCGCTCCACCACTTGTGATACATCCCTGAATCCGTGCCTGTGACAAACACATCGAGCCGGTTCGGTCCCCACGACACGACAGGCGACGAAGGTGAAGGCTGGCTTGCAACGCGGTCGTGCGCGGCTTTGGCTCGGATGATGCCAGCGCCGGAATGTTGATCCCATCCGGCAGGGCCTATGTCTTTTGCCGTCTCTCTCAATATGCTCTTGGCTTGATCCTGAGACAGCGACGCATTGGCCTGTTTAAGCAATGCGACTACTCCTGCGGCGATAGGAGTCGCCG
>DATEKX010000155.1:0-5012 GCA_035277165.1 Blastocatellia bacterium
CGTGCGCTACGGCATGACGATTGGCGAGCTTGCCCTGCTCTTCAACAAGGAGCGAAACATCAACGCCGACCTGACTGTGATAAAGATGGAAGGGTGGCGGCGCGCGGATTTCTTTGACGGCACGTCGCTCACCTGGGTGAATCCGTCGCCCAACATGCGAAGCCTCACGGAGGCGTTGCTGTATCCTGGTGTAGGTTTGCTCGAAATAAGCAATCTGTCGGTCGGGCGCGGGACTGACACGCCGTTCGAGGTGATCGGCGCGCCGTGGATTGACGCAGGGAAGTTGAGCGATGCGCTCAATCGCGCGGGGCTTGCTGGCGTGCGATTCGTGCCTGTAAAATTCACACCGAAATCGTCAAAATTCGCCAACGAAGAATGCAATGGTGTAAATGTTTTTATCACTGATCGCGGGTCTTTTCGCCCTGTGGCGGCGGGCTTAGAGATCGCTTACCAGATCAATCGGCTTTATTCGGGCACATGGAAAATTGACGATTATCTTCGACTGCTCGTAAACCGGGCGGCGCTTCAGGCGCTCAAGGAGGGCAAGTCGGCTTCTGAGATTGCTGCCACATGGCAGGCGGGGCTTGCGGAGTTCGCTCGCACGAGGCAGAAATATCTCATCTATTGAATGTGTAGTGCGCGCAGTGCCTTGCGCGTCCGGGTTTTAGGTTGTGTTGATTGATAAAGCAATATCCCAAACCCTGAGTGGAAGCAAACGAGACTCGATTCTCGCTGCCTGTGGTTGGGATCAACATTCCGTTTTACTTGAATTCTGGAGGAACTAAAAATGAAAAGTACCAAAAGGCTTTTCGCTCTGTTTTTGGCGCTGCTGCTTTTGACAAGCGCAACGAGCGTGATGGCGCAAGAGACAACAGCGACCATCAACGGTCAGGTGCTTGACCAGTCGGGCGCTGCCGTATCGGGAGCCGAGATCAAGGTCACAAGCCTGAAGACTCAGGAAACTCGCACAACAAAAACAGGCGATGATGGCTATTACACGCTCACCTTTATAACGCCCGGCCTCTATGATTTTTCGGTCAAGGTGCAGGGCTTCAAAGAATTTTTGAATAGAAGCGTTGAGCTTTTAGTCAACGACCGTAAAACCATAAACGTGCAACTCGAAGCGGGCGCGGTCAGCGAAATGGTGAGCGTTACTGCAGAAGCGCCCATCGTTCAAAGCACGCCTACGGTTGGCGACGTTGTAGACAATCGAAAAGTTGTCGAGATACCGCTCAACAATCGAAACTTCCTGCAGTTGATCACGCTCGTTCCCGGCGTCACCTCAGACGACACGACCGAATCATCAATCGGGTTGACGAGCACGACCAACATCTCCATCGCAGGCAACCGCCGCAACTCGACCAACTACCTCGTAGATGGCGTGGCGAACGTTGACGTAGGATCAAACATCACGTTGCTTTCGACGCCGACGGTTGATTCGATTCAGGAGTTCAGAGTAATCACGTCCGTGCCGACTGCGGAATTCGGTCGCGCATCGGGCGGCGTCGTCAACATCATCACTAAAGGCGGCGGTCGCGATTTTCACGGCGGCGCTTACGAATTTTTCCGCAACGACAAGCTGAACGCCAACAGCTTCCTGAACAACTTGCAGGGGCGCTTCTGTGATGACGGCACGGCTGCCCCGCTTGGCAAAACGTGCGGCGACCCGCGTTCGCCTCGTCCCACGCTGCGCTACAACAATTTCGGCTATCTTTTCAGCGGCCCTGTGTGGATACCGGGAATTTATTCGCGCGGCCACGACAAGACTTTCTTCTTCTTCTCGCAGGAATGGCGGCGCATCATCCGCCAACCGGCTGAAGCCTTCCTTACGGTTCCCAGCCTGCGCGAGCGCACAGGCGATTTCTCGCAGAGCAGTACGCAAATAATTGACCCGACGACAGGCTTACAGTTTCCCGGCAACAGAATTCCAGACAATCGCATAGACCCGGTCGCAAGAGCTATACTGGCTCTCTACCCTGAACCGACGATTGCTGCGACGACTGCCGGACTGGACCCGAATCGCATTCAAGCCCTTGCGCCCGGCATCCAGAACACGCGACAGGAGACTGTGCGCATAGATCACAACATCAACAGCAATTATCGTTTGATGGGGCGCTACACGCACGACCTCAGTCAGACTCGCGAGCAGGGCGGATTGTTCAACCCGCTCGGCGCAGCGCCGGTACTGCCCGGCATAGCGACGACGAATACGGGCGTGCCCGGTCAGGTGTTCTCAGTCAACCTGACGAGCACCTTCGGGGCGCATTTCGTTAACGAATTGTCTTTCAACTTCTCAAGCAATAAGATTTCGGCTGATCTCATCGGCTCGTTTACGAGCGCCAACGTCAACATCCCTAACGCGGAGTTGTTCCCGCAAAATAATTCCGCGCTCCCGCCGTTCATCACGGTCACGGGATTGCCGACGCTCGGCTCTAACCAGATCATCGGAATTGAATACAAGAACTTCAACCCTAAAGACAATTTCACGTGGGTGACCGGCGCGCACACGATGAAGTTCGGCGTTGACATGAGTTGGGAAAGGAAGAACGAGAACGCAGCCAACATTACTCAGGGCAACTTCACATTCTCAGGGCTTCAGACTCGTCGCGCAGGTGTAGCAAGCGGCATCGGGCTTGCCGATTTACTGCTCGGTCGCGCCAGCGCCTATTCCGAATCGGAGGCCGACGTTACGAATCACCTGAGATTCGGGCGTACGGAATTCTACGCGCAGGATACATGGAAAGCGCGTCCGAATCTTCAGCTCGATTTCGGCGTGCGCTATCAGTATTTCCGCATGCCTACAGACAAGCTCGACGTGCTGGATGCGTTTCTGCCCGAACTGTTCAATCCAGCCAATGCCTTGCAATGCGCGAACGCGACCTGCACGGCATTCGTTCGCGGCGCAGGCGATACGCTTAACGGGATTGCGATTGCAGGCATCAACTCTCCGTTCGGTCGTCGTCTACAATTTGATGACCGTAACAATTGGGCGCCGCGTGTCGGGTTCGCGTGGAGTCCTGCTCCCAAAGGCAGCTTCCTTGAACGACTTGTCGGCGGGCCGGAAAAAACAGTCGTACGCGGCGGCTACGGAATCTACTACGATCAGGTGCTGGTGGGCATCATCGAACAGAACACCTTCGTCAATCCGCCTTTCAGCAACACTGCATCCCTGACCGGCACGGTCGCTGCGCCGATACCGCTGGGAAACCCGATTGCGGGCACACCTCCGGGCACGCTTGCGCCGCGCGCGCTGCAAACTACGAGCAATCCTTTCGTCACGCCGATCACGCAGCAATGGAACCTGACCATTCAGCGACAGTTCGGCAATTCGACGGCCTTTGAGCTTGGCTATCTCGGCTCTGGCGGCAACCATCTGGTACGCCCCGTTGACATAAACGCGCCGACGCCGCAGGAGATTCTTGATGCGGCCAAAGGCATAGCGGGTTGCGACCCTGCGCTGGTTGCCACAAACAACCCGAACAACTGCATCAACCTTGCGCGCCCGTTCCGAGGCTACACTGGGATCACAGATCGTCAGACCACAGCAACGTTCCGCTATAACGCGCTTATAAGCTCGCTCAGAGTTCAGCGCGTGCATGGCTTAACTGCGCAGTTGTCTTATACGTGGTCAAAGAACATGACCGATGCGACGAATGATCGCGATGCTATAGACCTGCCGCAGATTCGCACAGACTTTGCGATTGAGCGGGCCGTAGCGCGCTTTGATCGCACGCACGTTTTCAAGGCGAGTTATGTTTACGAAGTGCCGTATCCGAAGCAAGGGTTTATGGCATTGCCCGTATTGCGCCAGGTTTTAGGTGGATGGGAAATCGCGGGCATCACTACTGCGATGACGGGCCTGCCTTTGAACCGCGTCGTTCAGCAAACAGGCCCCGGCCCGCGCGGCACTCGCCCGAATCAGGTCAGCGATCCGTTTGAGAATGTTCCGACGGGCGTGAGCCGTGTCCCGTACTACATCAACCCGCTCGCGTTCCGCCCGACAGCGATAGGCGAGATCGGAACATCAGGCCGCGCGCCGTTCCGGTTCGAGCCTGTTTATGAAACGGATTTGAACCTTGCTAAGAATTGGCGATGGGCTGAACGTTTCGGCGTGCAGTTCCGCGCAGAGTTCTTCAACATCTTCAACAAGACAACGATCAGCGACATCAATCAGACCGTTCCGAACCTGCTGCCGACTGATCCGGCTTTTAACAGCGTCGAAAACCTTCAGAAGAGCGGATCAAATCCGTTGTTTGGACAGGTCTTCGCCACAAGACGACCCAGAGAGATTCAGTTGGGATTGAAGTTCACCTTCTAACCAGCTTCTCCGGGCAGATTGAAAAGAGCAGGCAGGATTTTAACCCTGCCTGCTCTTTTTTATTTCCTCCAGTCCCTGACGTAGCCGACTTCTTTGAGCCGTCGGCCTGACATTTCGTAAGCGGAGGCGGGCATATCGTGGACGCCTGTCGCGTCAATCCAGCGATTGTAGAAATTGAACAGAGCACACACATTGATGGCGTCATAGATCGCTTCGTCGGTCCAGCCCGCGCGCTTTGCAGAGTCCACGTCTTCCTGTTTGATTTGATTCGACGTGTGGTTCACTTTTTCTATGAACTCGAACAGGGCTTTCTCTTTGTCTGAAAGCCGCGAAGAACGGAAGTCTTCCAGAACCGACAAGACAAGCTCGCTATCTTCGAGAAGCTCCGCAGCACCTGCGGCGTGCGAGCCTATTCAGAAGGGGCAATCGTTTCTGCGCGAAGTGAACGCGGCTATCAATTCGCGTATCCCCGGCGAAAGCGGCGAAGGCCCGCGCATCACGCCTTGAGTAAAATCGGCGAGATGCTGTGTGACATCAGGCTTGAATGCGAACAAGTGCCAGATTTGAGGAACGGGCATGCCTGCGGCTTTCATCCGTTCGATCATCTCGCCAGTCTCGCCTTCGGATTTCTTCTCTTCAACATCTTTGAGAAACATCGGCTCCATTTAAAGATTCTCCTCGTTTTGTTTTTGCG
>DATEKX010000156.1:0-4497 GCA_035277165.1 Blastocatellia bacterium
TGAAATAACAGCGCTCATCAGATGAGCGCGAGCGGATCTGAGATCAGTTGAATTTCTTAGACACCGGGCAGCGAGCATAAGCCCTTGGCTCGCTGCCCGATTTTCTTTTCTATCAGTTCTCTCAATAGCACATGATCATTGAGAGGTGTTAAGCTAATACCGGAAAGAGAGAGCATAATGGCTGAACAAACCGACGCGACAAAGCTGAGCCTCAATTACACAATATTTTGTGAAGATGTGCGACTTGAGATAAATAACAGGCTCAGTTTAATGGGCCTATTTTACGCCATACAGGTTCCGCAACTGCCCATCACTCTGCTGAAGCTGGTTATATTTAATCACTGGACGGGCGATGGTCAGTATCTTTCAGAAGTCCGAATACTAACGCCTGATCGTTCGCAGCCTATAGCCGTTTCGCAGCCTTCGTCTTTTCAAGTTCCTCCTGATGGCTTCGCCGACAATGTGACCATGTTCGCCAATGTGACTTTCCCTGCGGCTGGTGATTACGTCGTGCAAACGCTCATAAATTCAAATGTGTTCGCCGAACAGAAGCTGATCGTGAACAACATAAACCAGCCGCCGCCCGACGTCAGCACAGAAACAATTCAGTAGTACACAATTTGGTGTTGACCCTTAACGACCAGCCAGTTAGGCTTTCAACGAAAACGATGATTGCGGAAAGCCGGGCGATGAGCGCTATGAGACCGATTCCTCATCGGCCATCCGCGCGATCCAATGCAGAAAGAACAACTCCTCAGTTTACTTGATACATCTGCGCGTGAAGCGTTTGAGCGTGCCAAGCCGCTTGCCCGCGCAAGGGGCGGTGTGCTTACGCCTCTGCACATACTCATCGCGCTGCTTGAAGATTCCGCGCCTGCTTCCGAACAGTCGGCTGAGTTGCTTCATTCTGCAACCGATGCGCTGCTGTCCAGATATACGCAGCCCGGAGAAACGATAACGATTCCAAAAGATACTCAAGCGGTAATCTCGCGCGCTGACAGGCTCGCTCAAAGACTATTGCGCAGACCTCGCGGAAGAGTTGCGCGCCTCTTCCGCGCATCCGTTCGTAGGGCGCGAGCGCGAATTGACGGCTGTGCTTGAAACACTTTGTCGAAAGCTGAAGAACAATCCTCTGCTCATCGGCAAGCCCGGCGTAGGCAAGACCGCGCTCGTCAGCGCCGTCGCCACGCAACTGTGTAGAGGCAATGTGCCTGCGCGACTGCGAGGCAAGCGAATACTGGAAGTCTCGCGACTGCGACTGCTGGCCGATGCGAAATTTGCAGGCGACATAGAAGAACGATTGAAGCAATTGCTTGCGGATGTGAAACGCGAAGGCGATGTGATTTTGTTCTTCGACGAGATACACACGCTGTTGAACGCGGGCGGCGCGGGCGGCACGAGCGACATCGCCAACCTGCTGAAGTCTGCGCTCTCGAAAGGCGAGATCACCTGCATAGGCGCTACGACGCTCGCAGAGTATTACAAGTACATAGCGCGCGACGAAGCACTGGCGCGACGCTTCAGCACGATAACCATCGAAGAACCTTCGTCTGAAGAAACGCGTCGTATACTGCTGGAAACGCGCAGCTCATTTGAGTCTTATCACAGCGTGAAAATCGAAGATGACATCATCACGCTCATCATCAGTCTGGCTGAGCGTTACCTGCACTCGCGCAGCTTCCCCGATAAAGCGTTCGACCTGCTCGATAAAGCTGCGGCAAAAGCCACGCTCGCAGGACTCGATCACTTAACGCGCGAAAGCGTGACTGAAACGCTTTCCGAAACCACAGGGCTTCCGCTTGAGATCATGGACGAAGACCCTGCCGAACGGCTTGAACGGCTCGAAGAGTTTCTCAACCGCGCAGTGCCGGGTCAGGAACGCGCGGTCCGCGACGTTGCGCGCGTCGTGCGCATAGCAAAGCTCGGTCTTGAATTGAGACCGGAACGACCGGACGGCGTTTTCCTGTTCGTCGGGCCGGAAGGCGTAGGCAAGCACGAACTAGCAACGGCGCTTGCGAAGTTCCTGTACGGCTCGTCGCAGAAGGTGACCGAATTCGACTTGAGCCAGTTCACCGAAAGCTGGTCAATGTCGCGGTTCATCGGCGCAGAGCCGGGATACGTCGGCTACAGTGAACGCAGCGGGTTGCTCGCCAAGGCTGCGGAAGACAATCCGCACTCGGTTCTCTATTTCCGCAACGTCGATATTGCGCACGCAATCGTTCAGCAATTTCTCGGCGAAGCGTTCGAGCAGGGCCGATTCACAGACGCGACGGGCGCGCGAATCTCTCTTTCGAACACGACCGTTGTGATGTCGCTTTCGCAGATGAGCGAGACCAACAAGCATTCGCAGGTCGGCTTCATGGCTTCGAGTGAGACCAGCGGAGAGCATCGCCCGACGGGCAATCTTCGCGCAACGGGCAGTCTGCACATCAGAGAACGTGGCGCGGGGTTCGGGCTTATGGAGTCGCTCGCGGCGACGATTGACGAAGTGATAGAGTTTCAGGTGCTTGATCGCGCGGCAACTGAAAAGATCATCGCCGAAAGGTTCGATGCATTAAAGGCACGGCTCGAAGCGGCGCAGCCCGTCAGCATAAAGATGGACTCGCAGCTTGTCTCTTTCTTCAACGAGCGACTTAGATCAGAGCGCAAGAGCCTTGCGCAACTGGAACGAATGTTACAGGAAACGATTATCATTCCTTTCACGCATCTGCATCTGGACCGCAAGGCTTTAGGCGCGCGGCCAGAGGTGAAGATCTTCATAGAGGACGGCAAAGTGAAGGTTGATACAGGGAGCAATGACGAAAGGTCTTTCCAGTAAACCACAGTGAGCACATTGCCAATAAAGATGGAATTCAAAAGCGACGCGCATAAAAAAGCCTACGAGAAAACTCGCGATTATCTGCACACTCTCTTCGGCGAAGTGAACGTGAAAGCGACTGGCGATACTTTCGTATTACAGGAAGGCTCGACCTTCGTTTACGCGCGCACGTTTCCGATAGGCAGCAATAAATCGGGCGTTGAGATTTTCGCTTACGTCGTGGTTGACTTGGACGTGACCGAAGATTTGATGCGTTATCTGCTCACATACAACTTGCGCTTGATACTCGGCGGGTTCGGGCTTTCAATTGGCGAAGATGGCAAAGGCTCTGTCGTGTTGACTCATACAATCTTAGGCGATTCGATGGATCGCGAAGAGCTTTACGGCTCGGTGTCGGCTATCGCAAGAGTAGCCGATGACATCGATGATCAAATAGTCACTTCCTTTGGCGGCAAGACCGCGCTCGATAAATTGATGGCGACCCAGCACACGCCCGCCGAATACTGGGAGTAAAAGCAAATGATGAACTATGAATGATGAGCGATGAACAAACCCCTGCGCTCATCCTTCACATTCATAGTTCATCATTCATAGTTCATCATTATGTTAAAAGTCGGACTCACAGGCAGCATAGCGGTTGGCAAGAGCTTCGTGCTTTCGGTGCTCCGCGAGCTTGGATGCGTGACGTTTGATGCCGACAAGATTGCGCATTCGGTGATGGAGCCGGGTCGCGAGGCTTATCGCGACATCGTGCAGGAGTTCACTGATTCTGTGCTTTCCGAAGATGGGCAAATTGATCGAGCGAAGCTAGGCGCGATTGTGTTCGCCGATGCGGAGCGCCGCAAGCGATTGAACGAGATCGTCCACCCGCGAGTAATCGAAGAGCAAAATCGTATGCTCGGCGAAGCTGAACGAGCCGACCCGCATGGCATCGCAGTCGTTGATGCGGCGTTGATGATCGAATCGGGCGGCTACAAGCGATTCGATAAGCTGATCGTGGTTTACTGTGACCGGGAAACGCAAATAAACCGGCTGATCCGTCGCAACCAAATCACACGCGAGGACGCCGAACGCAGAGTCGCCGCGCAAATGTCTTCAGAAGAAAAACGGCGCTACGCCGATTACGAAATAAACACGGCAGGCGCGATGGAAGAGACTCGCCATCGCGTGACAGAAGTCTATAACGAGTTGCGCCGCCTTCAACAAACCTGAAGCCTCGAAGTTTGCTTCGTGCTCCTTCCACAGATGTTCGTTTATTCTGAGCAAGCGCGGGCACAATGTAGTTTTTGGTTAGCTATGCTTGATTCGATTAATTCCTGAAATTTCTTTCGCGCCTTATCATGCAGCCCTTCCCATTCAAGCAACCACCACCACGGCGCTGCATCTTGTTTCGATATAAAATCGCGCACTTCATCCCAGGTCTTGAGTCCCTCCTGTTCAACGAAGTAGCGCGGCAGCAGTTGCGCCATAAAACCGACCTGCATCCAATCGAGAAAGCCGCAGCCATCAACCGGAAGAAAATCTGATGTGTTCCCAAAAACGATGCGGTGGTGTTTATGCTTATTCAGGAAATGACGGACTGACGGGAGCACTTCTTTATAAAGCCAGTCTGCGCTTTCGGTTTCTGACGGGTTCCAATATTCTTGCGCCGATAGCACAGATTAAATCGGAAGAGCGTC
>DATEKX010000157.1:0-13999 GCA_035277165.1 Blastocatellia bacterium
GCGCCCAACAACGCATAACTGCCAAGTGAAATCGGCAGAGATTTATTCTTTTCCGTTTCCTGATTATCGGCGCGCCGGTTGAATGATTCCAGAACTGCGACGGCTCTCTTTAACATTTAGCTATCTCGACAAGGTTATCGAAAAACGTCGCGCCATCGCCTATGTCTGTCAAAGCCTGCGAGGACGTTTGATTAACGTTCGTGCGACCGGGACTCAGCTTGTTCCACCAGGTCGAGAGCGCGCATGCCACGCCTGCCTTTACGCGATCAGAAATTTGCGCGACCAATGTGCACTGGCCGCGATCATTCCACACGCGCACCATATCGCCATCGGCTATCTGGCGGCTCGCGGCATCTGCTTCATTGATCAAAACGAAAGGCTGTCGCTCGCTTTTGAGAAATGATTTCAGATTCGAGAAGGATGAATTCAAAAACGAATTCGCGGGCGGACTGATGAGTTGTAACGGGAAGCGCGCGGCCAACTGAGGCGCGCTCGCAGGCGATTCGCGCGGCGGTATGTAAGCGGGCAAAGGGTCAAGCCCTGCTCGCTTCATGCTTTCAGAATAAAACTCGCACTTGCCCGATGGAGTTCGATAGCCGCCTTCGGCAAACGGCGCGAAAGTATCTGGCAGATTCAATCTGGCCCATCCGTCGCGCTTCAATCGTTCGAGCGTGACGCCTTCAAAGACTGAATCATCGGTCGCCAATGCCTGACTAATGATCTCTTCGTCCGTGTCTTTGAAGCACTCTTCTTCAAAACCCATTCTTTCGGCAAGCCGACGGAAGACCTGCCAGTTCGGTTCGGCTTCGCCGAGCGGCGCAATCGCAGGCTCGTTGTAGACGAGATAGTAATGGCCGTATGGCTTCACTACGTCGCGGTGTTCAAGCTGTGTGGTCGCGGGCAGCAGGATGTCCGCGTAATCGGCAGTGTCGGTTTGAAACTGTTCGTGTACGACCGTGAAGAGGTCTTCGCGCATCAATCCTTCGATGACTTTCGATTGATCGGGAGCTATGGCCGCAGGATTCGAGTTGTAAACGTAGAGCGCGCGAACCGGCGGGCGCGCTTCGGTGAGAGCTTCGCCGAGTCGCGTCATATTGATCGTTCGTGGATTGCCGCGCATCAAGTCGGGGCGTTCAAGCGCGGGAGCGTTGAACCGAAACGTTCCGCTCGTCGAAAGCAGCACGCCGCCGCCCACATCGCGCCACGAGCCGGTCAGCGCAGGCAAGCACGAGATAGCGCGCACGGCCATGCCGCCGCCCGCGTGCCGCTGCAATCCATAGTTGATTCTGATGGCTGCCGGTCGAGTCGTTGCGTACTCTCGCGCGAAGTTGATTATCTCTTCTTCGGCGACACTGCAGATGGCAGCCGAGCGCGAAGGCGTGAATTCTGCCGCACGCTCGCGCAACTGGTCAAAGCCGAGCGTGTGGCGCTCGACGTAATCGCTGTCAATCAGCCCTTCGCTTATTATGACATTCATCACAGCAAGCGCGAACGCGGCATCGGTGCCGGGTTGAAGTTGAATTAACTGATGGCAGTGATCGAGCGTGTGATTGCGATATGGGTCAATGCCTATGAGCCGCGCGCCGTTTGCGAGAGCTTCTTTGATTTCGGGCCAGAGGTGAATGTTCGACGAAAGCGTATTCGTTCCCCATAACACGATCAAGCGTGCGCGATGAAAGTTTTCCATGTCCGTGCCCGTCTTCGCGCCGAGCGTGTAAGCCAACGCTTCGCCGCCCGCCGACGAGCAGATGGTGCGCGCTAGCAGACTCGCGCCGAGGCGATGAAAGAAACGACGATCCATGCTTGAGCCGTTGACCACGCCCATCGTACCGGCGTAGCTGTAAGGCAGTATCGCTTCGGGGCCGTCTTCGGACTGGGCAATCTCGCGAAACCGCTCGGCAATCGTGTCAATCGCTTCGTCCCACGTGATGCGAGCGAATCGGCCTTCGCCTTTTTTGCCAACTCTTCGCATGGGATAAAGCACGCGGTCTGGGTTATAGACTCGTTCGAGATAACGGGTCACTTTCGTGCACAGAAAGCCTTGCGTAGTCGGATGATCGGGATCGCCCGACACGCGAGTCGCTCGACCGTCTTCGACTTCGACGAGCATCGCGCAAGTGTCCGGGCAGTCGTGCGGGCAAGCGGCGTGGATGATTCTTTTTTCTGACATAAGTAGTCAACCTCATTGAAAAACGAGAATACAGACAAAGCGCCACTCTGAGCAAGACGAAGAGCTTTATGTGTTGCGAAGTGGGGCATCTACGTTCGTCGGAAATATGAAAATTAAACTTATTGCAATTTGTAATATTAATGATATAATCCGCCGCGATGTAGCTGCTTAAAATACTTTACGGCTCATCGCAAACCGTTGCTCATTGATCAATAATTTTACCTGACGGCCTCTAGCTAATTATTGATCCTTCGATCTGGCAAATATTTACTATGGAAAGCAGTCAACCTTTGCTGAGGTTGAAATCATGTAGATCATCTTCCATAGGAAATTTCGCTCGTTATGCATAATTCAGTCATACGAAGACTGAATGGCTGCTAACCCACTCGACGAAAGGGAAGTATTCTTTATCGAATAACCCAACACTCTGCGGTTTAGATATAAGCTGATTCCTCTGAACGCGCGGACGAGACTGGATAATCTTACCGAAACAGGCGTTACGCCGGATATTCCTGACCCCGGTGCCGGGGAGAGGTGTGTGAATTTTTAAATGATTCACCGGAAGCCATTTCTGGAAAGTTAACCCTGAAGTATTGAATTTTACTCAGGCTGTTTTCAAAAACGGGCATTTTTATTGCCCGCCTTTTAAGGACTGCCCCACCGAAAGGAGAAATTGTGTAATGATGAAAAAGAACATTTTCAGATATCAGTCAATTAAAGCGGCCTCGTTATTATCGGTGCTTGTTTTAGCATTGATAGCCGTTCATAGAGCCGAGCTCAGTTCAACAAATGTTAATCAGCAAGCTTATGAAATGAAAAAACGGTCTGCTTCTTCGGATAATGATTCTTCGGCGGTGAAAGAAGTGCTGGAGACAAAGAAAGCTAACGCTTTGGGCGAAACCGATCAGGTGGATGCGGAAGCGGCTTTGCCTGCTCAACCTCAAGCCGCGCCGAACCTGACGCCGTTTCAACCGAGCGGCTGGTCAGATAAGATCGTTGTATCTAAAACACCAGGCGGGCACATAGACGGCGGCCCGTTTAACCCGACCGACACGCTTTTCGTAGATTGGGCTGAACTCAACAACGGCGACGCTGCGGTGCCAGTCCTTTTCCGAACAAAGCTCTTTGTTGACGGGATCGAGAAAGGCACCTGGAACACAAACCCGCCGCTCGGCGCCAACTTCTTTGCCTTCGTGGATGATTTTTCGATAGGGAGTTTGAGCGCAGGCAATCACACGCTGAGGATCGTTGTTGACGTTTTCAACGAAGTTGCGGAAAGCAACGAATTCGATAACGAATACACGAAATTCATAACCGTGACTTTGCCGGGCCAGCCCAACCTGACGCCGTTTCAACCCACCAACTGGTCAGACAGGATTGTCGTATCTGATACGGCGGGAACACACACAGACGGCAGTTCTCTGAATCCGACCGACACGCTTTTCGTAGACTTTGCCGTCATTAACAACGGCACTGCTCCCGCGTCGAACCTCTTCCGCGTAAGACTGCTGGTGGATGGCATTGAAAAAGGAATCTTTGTATCAAACCCGCCGCTCGACATCAACTTCTTTGCCTTCGTGGATGATTTTTCGATAGGGAGTTTGAGCGCAGGCAGTCACACGCTCAAGATAGTCGTGGACATTTTTAACGAAATCGCGGAAAGCAACGAATTCGATAACGAATACACGAAATTCATAAATGTAGTTCCAGCCGGTCAGCCGAACCTGACGCCGTTTCAACCGAGCGGCTGGTCGGATAAGATAGTCGTATCTAAAGTAACAGGCAGCCACATAGACAGCGGCTCGTTCAGCCCGACCGACACGCTTTTCATAGACTGGGCTGCAATTAATAACGGACTCGTTGCGACACCAGTTGTTTTCCATACGAGGCTGTTTGTTGATGGAATTGAGAAAGGGATTTGGAACTCGCCCCCGCCGCTAGGCGTCAATTTCTTTGCTTTCGTAGAAGACTTCTCAATAGGGAGCTTGAGTGCGGGCAATCACACGCTCAGGATAGTTGTTGACGTGCTCAATGAAGTTACCGAAAGCAACGAGTTCGATAACGAATACACTAAATTTATAACTGTGAGCGTGCCGGGTCAGCCGAACCTGACGCCGTTTCAGCCGAATGGATGGTCAGATAAAATTGTGGTGTCGAATGTGACAGGAACACATAGCGACAGCGGCTCGTTCAGCCCGACCGATACACTTTTCGTAGACTGGGCTGTGATTAACAACGGCAGTGTTGCGACATCAGTAATTTTCCGTACGAGGCTATTTGTTGATGGAGTTGAGAAGGGAAACTGGTTTACAAATCCGTCGCTGCCCACTAACTCTTTTACTTTCAGCGAAGACTTCTCGATAGGGAGCTTAAGCGCGGGCAGCCACACGCTCAGGATTGTTGCCGACGTTTTCAATGAGCTTGCGGAAAGCAATGAGTTCGACAACGAATACACTAAAACCATCAACGTGTCTGCTCAACAATGCTTCACGCTTACATTAAATGCTAGTCCGAATGATGGCGGAACGTTTGGTAAAAGCCCTCAAAACTGTTCCGGCGCTTTGAATGTTGATGAGCCTGATATTGTCCCCCAGTCATTAAGCGAAATGCCCGCTGGCGTGGGGTCGCTTTCTGGATTGAAGCGCACTGATGCTCTCAGCCAAACTTTCAGAACGCTCATGTCTAAAGCGGAAGCCAGCGGCTCGGTGCAAGTTATAGTAGGGCTTCGGAGTTCATTCCAGCCCGAGGGCACTCTGAGCAACATTCAAGCTGTGCAAACCCAGCGCAGCGTTATCGCACAGGCTCAGGATCGCCTGCTCAACCAGATGCCAGCCTTTGATGCAGAGTCGCTGAGGAGATATGAAACGATACCCTTCTTAGCAATGGAAGTGGATGTTGCCAGTTTAGCGTATCTGGAGAATTCACCGGATGTAATCTCTATTCAGGAAAATGTAGCTGCTCCTCCTTTGCTTGCCGATAGCACCGCGCTTATCGGAGCGCCTAATGCGTGGGCATCCGGGTTTAGCGGAGCCGGTCAAGTTGTAGCCATACTGGATACAGGGGTTGATAAAAATCACCCCTTCCTTGCTGGCAAGGTAGTATCGGAAGCATGTTTTTCCACAACAAGCGGTACAAGAGCTACCTCTGTATGTCCGGGAGGCGTGTCTGAGTCAACCAGCTCAGGCTCAGGCGTCAACTGTCCTTTGGCTGATTGCGCGCATGGGACGCACGTCGCAGGAATAGCCGCTGGCAGAGGAGCCAATTTTTCAGGCGTGGCGAGAGACGCTAATATTATCGCCATTCAGGTGTTCACCCGCTTCAATAACAACTCTGATTGCGACGGTCAGGCTCCGTGCGTCAAGAGCCTGACCGGAGATATTCTCAAGGCTCTTGAGCGGGTGATCGCTTTGTCGAGCGTTCACAAGATTGCTGCGGTCAACATGAGTTTGGGCGGCGGAAAATTTACTTCGACTTGCGATTCTACAGAGATCGCTACGAAGCAAATGATTGACAACCTTCGCTCGCTGGGCATTGCTACAGTCATTGCATCAGGCAACGAAAGTTTTACAGATGGACTGAGCAGCCCGGCATGTATTTCCAGCGCCATCAGCGTAGGCTCGACGGGCGACGGCAGTGACGGCATTGCGCGAGATACTGTTTCCAGTTTTTCCAACAGCGCTTCTTTCCTGAACTTGCTTGCTCCCGGTCAGTGGATAACCTCTTCCGTTCCCGGAGGTGGTTTTGACACTATAGCAGGCACCTCTATGTCAGCGCCGCATGTTGCCGGGGCCTGGGCAATACTCAAATCCAAATCTCCGACCGCTTCAGTTGATCAGGTCTTGTCGGCTTTGACGAGCACCGGCCTGCCCATTACTGACGGGCGCAACGGCATAGTTAAACCTAGAATCCGAGTGGATGCTGCCGTAAACGCTCTTGGAAGCGGCGGAGGCGGAGGCGGCGTATCGCAATATCGCTCTGGAAGCACGGTTACGTTGACCGCGAACCCTAATTCCGGCTTCACCTTCGTGAAGTGGCAGCGCGACGGCGTAGATTTTTCGACCGGCGCAACCGTCAGCGTGTTGATGGGGTCTGACCACACGATGACTGCCGTCTTCCAGACTACGGGCAGCGCAGCCCCAACCATCAACTCGATTACATTTGATGGCAAAAAGAATCTGCGAATCGAAGGCGGCAGCTTTGGTCTCTCTCCGCGAGTGATGATCAATAACGTTGACCGCTCGAAGTTCATCAAGAGCATTGCGAATCTTTCAATCTCGCTCAAGGCAAAGCGTAAGAAACTGGGTCTCAACGACGGCGATAACACTGTGCAGGTAATAGACGCAAATGGTGTGAGGTCGAACGTAGCCCTGTTGCGGCTGTAGCGATATGGCCGGTGATCCGGGTAGATGTGTCGTGGAAACAATCGGGTTACACGGTTGAGCGCATCTCTCCACTGAGTTGAGGTGTTTGGAGTACTGCCGAAAGGCGGTACTCCTTTTTTTTATTACATCACTGCCGGAATTGAAGCGACGGCGCGTTGTGTGTGCTATATGGCTATAGTATCCTCCTGTGACGGAGACAACCACGAATGAAACTCTGGGGTGGAAGATTCACAGGTGAGGCCGACCCGCACTTTGCGCGCTTCAACGCATCGTTTGCGTTTGACCGGCGCTTGATCGAAGCCGACATCGAAGGGAGCCTCGCGCAGGCAGAAGCTTTGCTGGCAGCCGGAATACTGAACACTGATGAAGTCGCTCAAATCAGCGATGCGCTCAAAGAAATATTGCGCCGCTCGCGTGATGAAGCCCGTTACCTCGACAGCCGCGATGCGGAAGACGTTCACAGCTTTGTTGAGGCGGAACTTGTCGCCGCAATAGGCGATGCGGGATACAAACTGCACACGGGTCGCAGCCGCAACGATCAGGTCGCAACTGATCTGAGGATTTTTTTGCGCGGCGAGATTGATCGCTTGAATGAAATCATTCGCGAGCTTCAACGCGCGCTTGTTGAGATGGCTGAAGCAAATCTTGATGCTGTGATGCCGGGTTACACGCACCTTCAACGCGCGCAGCCGATTCTGTTCGCGCATTATTTACTTGCTTACTTCGAGATGATGAAGCGCGACCACGAGCGACTGATTGAAATTCGCGCGCGAGTAAATCGCTTGCCGCTGGGGTCAGGTGCGCTCGCGGGCACGGGCTTTGCGATTGATCGCGAGCGACTGGCTGAGCGATTGAGATTTGATGGGCTTTGCGAAAACAGTCTTGATGCAGTAAGCGACCGCGATTTCGTGATGGAGTTCGTTGCTGCTGCTGCGATTGTGATGGTTCACCTGAGCCGGTTGGCCGAAGACCTGATAATTTATTCGACCTCGGAGTTCGGATTTATAGAATTGTCCGACGCGGTTTCAACAGGCTCGTCATTGATGCCGCAAAAAAAGAATCCCGATTCGCTTGAATTGATTCGCGGCAAAGCCGGTCGCGTGTTCGGTCACACGTCGGCGTTGTTGGCAACGATGAAGGGATTGCCGCTCGCTTACAACAAAGATATGCAGGAGGACAAAGAAGCGCTCTTTGACACGATTGATACGCTCGACGGTTCGTTGAGAGTGATGACGACAGTGATTCGCAACATCAGGGTTGATAAAGAGCGCGCGCGCAATGCGGCATCACAAGGATTTTTGAATGCGACCGATCTGGCTGATTATCTCGTGCGGCGCGGGCTGGAGTTTCGCCGCGCGCACGAGATAGTTGGCCGCGTGGTGAGTTACGCGATAGAGCAGGGCAAAGCGCTCGAACAGTTGCAGATGGATGAGTACAAGCAATTTTCGCCGCTCTTTGATGATGATTTGTACAAAGCTCTGACGCTTGAATCATCGCTCAGGAACAAGCCTGCGATTGGTGGCGCTTCGCCTGAGCGTGTCGGCGCGGCACTGGCGCGAGCTAAAGCGGAAAATGACAATCAGGGCGATCAATGAAATTGCCCTGATTGTCATTTGAAGCCTGTTATCGCAAAGGTCGAGTGTTCTTCGGCTTTGGAAGAAAATTTATCTTCTTCAAGTGTTCTATAAATGATCTCTGACAGATGCGCGGAACTCCTGCGGCGGCCCGCTGATGATGGAACTCTCCGGTTTTTATCCAGTGATGAATCGCGCCAGAGCCGAGGCTGGCTATAGCAGCAGCCATCTCAACCGAAACCATTCTTGTCTGCGCTCCACACTCCTCGCACCAGTTTTCATCCGCCACGCTCGCGCCGCTCAGTTCAATCGTCCGCTCTGTTTCAACAATAATTTTTATCTCTCTTTTCACCGCTCCTCCTTGTCGGGCTGCATTGCCTCGACCTGTGCCTTGCGCTAGAATGAGAGCCGTTTTCGGGCTTCCTTACTCTGTGCGCCTTTCAACGCGCAGATCATGCGCCGAAACGGGCGTAGAAGTCCTTACAATCGGCCTGACAATTCCTGAAAAATAATTACAAGGCGGTATGAACCAGGCAAAAATTCTCAAAACAAAAGAGTTACCAAATATAGTGAATTATGGCAGAGACAGATTGGAAAGATCATGGCGTTCGCATCGTTCATTCAAACGAGCTTGATACGAACACGCCGCAGACCGAAGGGATGAATCGCGCGGCGGCGATCACTCATGCTAGAGCGGGCGCGTCAAAGCTGTGGGCCGGAACCGTCAACATTCATCCGAATGCCAGGACCGGCGCGCATCATCACGGCGAACTCGAAAGCGTCATCTACGTAGTGAGCGGTCGCGCGCGTATGCGATGGGGCGACCATCTGGAATACACTGCCGAAGCGGGGCCGGGCGATTTCATCTATGTCCCGCCTTACGTGCCGCATCAGGAGATAAACGCGAGCACAGACGAACCGCTCGAATGCGTGGTCGTGCGCAGCGGTCAGGAGCCTGTGGTCGTCAATCTCGACCTGCCAACCATCGAGCCGCCCGAAGAAGTTCGATGGGTTGACGACATACACGATCAAGTTCAAAGATGAAAGTCTCGCTCTTCATCACGTGTCTCGTAGATCAGTTTTTCCCACAAGTCGGCCTGAGCCTTGTGCAGGTGCTCAGGCGGCTCGGCTGCGAGGTCGATTTCCCGGCAGAGCAAACTTGTTGCGGCCAACCGGCATTCAACAGCGGCTACCGAAGCGAAGCGCGCAGCCTTGCAGAGCGACTGATCAACGTCTTCGACAGCAGCGAATATATCGTTGCGCCATCTGGTTCATGCACCAGCATGGTCAAAGTTTTTTCTCCCGACCTTTTCAAAGATGACGCGGCCCTGCACAAGCGCGCGGTTCAACTTGCTTCGCGCGTTTACGAATTCACAGAGTTTCTTGTCAATGTTCTGAAGGTCGAGGATGTAGGCGCGCGCTATCAAGGCAAAGTCGCGTTGCACCAATCCTGTCACCTGCTGCGCGAATTGAATGTCAGAAGCGAACCTCTAAGATTGCTCAAAGCAGTCAGAGGAATCGAACTGGTAGAACTGGAGCGAGCGGATTTGTGTTGCGGGTTCGGCGGGTTGTTTTCGATCAAGTACCCGCACATATCAGGCGGCATGCTTCAAGAAAAGATTGACGCCATCACAAAAAGCAAAGCCGATGTGATAGTCGCAAGCGATATGGGATGTTTGATGCACATTGACGGCGGGCTGAGCCGTCAGCGGCTCGCGGCAAAAACCATGCACATCGCAGAGTTGCTGGCAAAAACTTAGTAGTCAGTTGTTCTCTATGCACCTTAACACGGAAACATTCGTTCAAAATTCAGAGGCCGCGACGCAGAACGAACATCTGCAAGCACGGCTGCGTGTGCTCAGTAGCTTCACGCTCAAGCGCGACGCTGCGTTCGCAGAGCTGAGCGACGGCGAAGCCTTGCGCGACCGCGCGCGAGCTATCAAACAAGAGACGATAGCTAACCTCGACCATTATTTGCTTCAACTCGAAGAGAGCATAACGCGGCTTGGCGGCAAAGTTCACTGGGCGCGCAACGCCGAAGAAGCCCGCTCGATCATTCTCGATCTTGCTCGCGCACACCACGTGAAGCGAGTGGTCAAAAGCAAGTCAATGGTTACAGAAGAGATTGAGTTGAACGAGGCGCTCGAACACGCGGGCATCGAAGCAGTCGAGACAGACCTCGGCGAGTACATAGTTCAAATCGCTGACGAGAAACCTTCGCACATACTTGCTCCGGCCATTCACAAATCGAAAGGCGATGTGGCTGAACTGTTCGCTCAGAAACTCGGCGAGTCGAACCTGCGCGAAGCCGAAGAAATGGCCGCCGTCGCGCGCAAACGACTCAGAGCGAAATTCTGCACCGCCGAGATGGGCATAACAGGCGCTAACTTCGCGGTGGCCGAAACGGGCACAATCGTGCTCGTAGAAAACGAAGGCAACATTCGCTTGAGCACTACGCTGCCGCGCCTTCACGTCGCGCTCGTGGGCATAGAGAAAGTCATCCCGCGACTTGCTGACCTGGCTGTCTTTCTCAAAGTGCTTGCGCGCAGCGCGACCGGTCAGAAGATGTCGGCTTACGTTTCATTCATCACAGGCACGCGACGCGCGGGCGAAACCGATGGCGCGCAAGAGTTTCATCTAGTATTGCTCGACAATGGCCGCACGCGCATTCTGGAAGATGAAGAGAAGCGCGAATCGCTTTACTGCCTCAGGTGTGGAGCGTGCCTGAACGCGTGCCCCGTGTATCAGAAGATAGGCGGCCACGCTTACGGCTCCGTCTATCAAGGCCCGATTGGTTCAATCATCACGCCGCCCCTGATCGGACTCGGCAAATCGAAAGACCTGCCTTTCGCGTCTTCGTTGTGTGGGGCCTGCCGCGAAGTCTGTCCTGTGAAGATCAACATTCCGCATGTGCTTTTGACGCTTAGAAGCGAGTGGGCCGAAGGAAAAGCTCGAAGTGAAACGGGCGCGCGAAAGGGGCCTTCGATCATTGAGAGAGCGGCGATAAAGTTGTGGGCTTTTGCCATGCGCTACCCTTTGATTTACAAGCTGACTTTCAGATTGGCGGCAAAGTTACAAGGGCCTTTGTTGAAAGATGGAAAGCTCGACAGCCTGCCGTTCGCGTTTTCTGGATGGACAGTCAACAGAGATTTCCCGGCGCTGGCAAGAAAAGATTTTCGCTCGATGTGGCGCGAGATTGAAAAAGAATAATTGCAATGTCTGAAACTGCGCGAGAAGAGATGCTGGCCCGGATCAAGCGCGCGCTCAAGCGTGATGATCGGTCAACTTCACTCCGCAGTGAAGGGAACTCCGCGCAGCAGATCATCAGGAAAGACGAACCACAAAGCGATCTGATAAAACGATTCGAGCTTGAATTGACGCGGATCGGAAGCCGTTTCCATATCGCTCGCACTGCTGATGCAGTTTGCGATTACATCAAAAATCTCATTTCGATAAAGCAGACAAAAACGATCATCTGCTGGAACGCGCCCGTGATTTCTGAGACAGGACTCTCAGAGCAACTTGAAAGATCAGATGTTGAATTCATATCAAACGATGACAAGCAAAGCGAAGCTGAGTTCATCAACAAAGCCATCGGAGCAGGCATAGGAATTACCGCAGTTGATTATGCGCTCGCGGATACCGGGACACTGGTTTTAATTACGGGGGCAGGGCGCGCGCGGTCTGTTTCGTTGTTGCCGCCCGTTCACGTTGCGATATTGAAGCCTCAGCAAATCATCGCGGGGCTGGATGAATTGATTCCGCGTTTGAATGCGAGCGCAGGTCGCGATTTGGCAAGCGCCATTACTTTTATCACAGGCCCCAGTCGGACTGCCGACATTGAATTGACTCTGGTGGTCGGCGTGCACGGCCCGCAAGAACTGTACGTCGTGTTACTCGATAGCCGCGAATGATTCGTGATCATTCGTAAACATTCGTGCAATTCGTGGCTACCCGGTTATCATCGTGCCCGCGCCCTCGTCCGTGAAAACTTCGTAGAGCAGCGCGTTGCGTTTTGCTCCGTTGATGATGTGCGCGCTGCGAACTCCACGCTCGATCAATCGCGCGATTGCTGAAATCTTAGGCAGCATCCCCGCCGAAACTACTTGTTGCTGCACAAGCCGTTCAGCTTCCTTGATGGTCAAACGCGAGACTCTCGATTGCGGATCGTCGCGGTCAAGCAATATGCCGTCAACATCC
Source organism: Blastocatellia bacterium (assembly GCA_035277165.1). GTDB lineage: Bacteria > Acidobacteriota > Blastocatellia > UBA7656 > UBA7656 > DATEKX01. The sequence continues at coordinate 12,327 of DATEKX010000157.1, forward strand.
GTCAACAACACTAGTTTTTCAGCTTGAAGATGAACGGCTATCTCTGCGGCGATTGTGTCCGCATTGATGTTGTAGACGTTGCCCTGTTCGTCTGCGCCGAGCGAAGCGATGACCGGCACATAACCATTATCGAGGAGCAATCGAATCAACCGAGCGTTGATTTCAACGATGTCGCCTACGTGGCCAAAGTCAATTCTCTCGACTTCGCCCGTCTCTTGATTGAGCACGTTTTGAATCTCGCGGCGGCGCGCGTGAATGGTGTTGCCGTCAAGCCCCGAAAGACCCACTGTCTCTGCGCCCGCGCGCCGAAGCGCAGAAAGAATGTCTGTGTTGATCTGGCCCGCGAAAACCATCTTTGCCACTTCGAGCGTTTCGGCATCGGTCACTCGCCGCCCGTTGACTATGCGCTGAGTTATGCCGAGCCGCTCGGAGATAGCGGTCAACTGTTTGCCGCCGCCGTGAATGACCGCAACGTGAATGCCAACCTGATTACAGAGCGTGATCTCTTCGGCAAGCGAGTTAAGCTGCTCTTGATTCTCCGTCACCTTGCCCGACAGCTTGACGACGAATGTTTTGTTCTTGAATCGCTGAATGTAAGGCAGCGCCTCGCGCAGCAAATCTAATCGTTCATTGGTCATGGCAATAGTCACTATAGTATTGACGCCAGCACGGCCTTTTGTACGTGCAGGCGATTTTCGGCCTCATCAATCGCGGCGCTCTGCGGCCCGTCGAGCACGCCGTCAGTAACCACGACGTTGCGACGCACGGGCAGGCAATGCATAAACCAACCGCCGTCGGTCGCGCGCATCACTTCTTCATCAATGCGCCAGTGTTTGTAACTCTGGCGAAGTTCGATGTCTTCCTGCGCGCGCCCGTAGAACTGTTTCGCGCCCCAGCTTTTTGCATAAACGATGCGCGCACCCGTGCACGCTTCTCGATAATCGCGCGAGATTTCGACTCGCCCGCCGCTGGCTTGCGCGCCCGCGTGTATCTCTGCCATCACTTCGTCGCCGAGGTCGTATTCGGCGGGGCAGGCGATTGTCAGGTCAAGCCCGAATTGCGCCGCGATGAGCGCGAAAGAATTCGGCACGGCCATCGGCAGAGTTTTAGGATGATAAGCCCACGACAGCACTACGCGCTGGTGATCGAACGAGCCGAGTTTTTCTCGAATCGTCATTATGTCCGCGAGCGCTTGAAACGGATGATGACGCGCGGATTCCAGATTTACGACAGGCACATCGCTGTAGCGTGCGAAACCCTTGATCACCGGATCATTTATTTCGCTGCTGTAATCTTTCATCTCAGGAAACGCGCGCACGCCAATTGCCGCCACGTAGCGCGAAAGCACGCGCGCGGCTTCTTTAATGTGCTCTGTTTTGTCAGAATCCATAGTGATGCTCTCGCGATATTCAAGGCTCCACATTCCCTGGCCAACGTCTAGCGTGACGGCGTTGCCGCCAAGTTGGTAAACGGCTATCTCCATCGAAGCGCGCGTGCGAAGAGATGGATTGAAAAAAACAAGCGCAACGCTGCGCCCTGCGAGTGGACGCTCGGCAAAGTCACCGGCCTTGATCTTCGCCGCGAGATCAATGAGCGCCATGAGTTCGGCGCGCTCGAAATCAGCCGTGCTTAAAAAATCTCTACCTTTTAAGTCCATACCTTGTAGGGGCAGG
>DATEKX010000158.1:0-2327 GCA_035277165.1 Blastocatellia bacterium
TGGTTGCCGCGCACGCGGCAAGCGACAAGAAAGCAAACGATATCGTGCTGCTCGATCTGCGCGAGATCGCTTCATTCACAGAGTTCTTCCTGATCTGCACGGGCGCGAACTCGCGCCAGGTGCAGGCCATCTCGGATGCGGTCGGAGAACAACTGCGGAATGAAGGCAAGCGCCCATTGCATATCGAAGGCTATAGCAGTGCCGAGTGGATTCTGCTAGACTACGGCGATTTCATCGTGCATGTGTTCAGCGGCGCATCGCGTCGTTTCTATGATCTCGAACGATTATGGCGCGACGCCAAGCGCGTAGAGATCAAAGAAGAATCCTGAATGATGAGTTATGAAAAGCACGCTCTCGCTTTTTAATTCATCATTCATCATTTTTAGTTTCAACTGGCGGCAAGAAATATGAAGCTTGTTATCAATTCGCCCGCTATGCAAAGAGTGGCGGAGGTCATCGAGAGGGTCGCGGCCACAGGCGCAAATGTTCTTGTGCTCGGTGAATCGGGAACCGGCAAAGATGTGGTCGCGCGCCTGATCCACGACCTCGGCGCGCGGCGCGACCGTCCCTTTGTCAAAATAGATTGCGCGTCGCTGCCCGAAGAATTGCTTGAATCGGAACTGTTCGGTTACGAGAAGGGCGCTTTCACAGGCGCGACCGAATCAAAGCCTGGTAGATTCGAGGCAGCAGACGGCGGCACGCTCGTCTTAGACGAGATCGCAAGCCTCAGCCCGTCGTCTCAAGCCAAATTGCTTCGCGTAATCGAAGAGCGCAGCTTTGAGCGGTTGGGCGGAAAGCAAAGCGTGCGAATAGATGTTCGCATAATCGCGCTCGCCAACGTTGACATGAAAGAGGCCGTGCGCGTTCACGCCTTTCGCGGAGATCTTTATTACAGGCTGGCCGTCGTAACTATCGAACTGCCGCGCCTCGTTGATCGAATCGAAGACGTGCCGCAGCTTGCAGAACAGTTCGTCAGACAGTTTGCTGCGCGCAGCGGGCGCGCAGGCGTTCATCTTTCTAACGAAGCGCTTGAAGCGCTCAAGAACTACGACTTTCCAGGCAATGTTCGAGAGCTGAGAAACATCATAGAGCATGCCATGCTTGCAGCGCATAGAGAGGCAATCGAGCCGGAGCAGTTGCCCGATTACTTGAGATCGGCAGCGCGATTGATGCAGTCGCGCACGCGAAAGCCATCGCTTGCAGAGCTTGAAGCGGTTTACATACGCGAGGTGCTTGAGCATACGCGTGGAAACAAGACACGCGCAGCCGAGATACTTGGCATCAGTCGCAAGAATCTTTATGAAAAGATGCGGCGATATAACATCGGCAAAGCGAAGGCGAATCACGCGGGGCAAGGATGAGTGATGAGAAATGAAGTTGCGGTTCGTTTGGATAGGAAAGACGAAGCGCGCTCCCGTCAAAGAGTTGATCGAGGAGTATCTGAACCGGCTCGCTCGCTTCGCTCAAGTTGAAATATTGGAACTGCGCGACCGCGACGACGTGGGAACAGTCGCACGTAAGATCATTGATAAAGAAGGCGAGGACATACTGGCACGCACGGCGTCCGACCCGTTTGTAGTCGCGCTTGATGAGCGCGGGCGCGAGATGGATTCTCTGCAGATGGCCGAGTTCATTGAGAAACACCGTTTGACAGGCACCAAGCAGATAACCTTCATCATCGGTGGTCACAGCGGGCTTTCCGACGCTGTGCGCAAACGGGCAAATCTGGTGCTTCGGTTGTCTCGCATGACATTGACTCATGAGTTTGCGCGGGCGTTGCTGACGGAGCAGGTCTACCGCGCATTCACAATCATTCATGACCTGCCGTATCAAAAATAAGGGAGAGCCAAGCCGGTTAAAGTGGATTCAGCCTGGGCTATTCGGGTGATTCATTCAAATTCAGGGCCAGGAGATTTCAATGGATAAAAAGAGATTAAAACAATATGAGGCCAAGTTGATCGAACGCAGAAACCAGTTACTCAACATGGTTGAGCGCACGGAAGATTATGGCCGCGAAGCTGACCGCGATGTCAGCCAAGATCCTGCCGATAAGGCATCGAACTCATACACTAAAGAACTCCTCTTTTCTCAAAGCACGAACGAGCGCAACACTCTCCGGCTGATTGAAGAGGCGCTTGATCGCATAGGCGATGGGTCTTACGGGGAATGCATAAACTGCGGCGAAGAGATTCAGCCAAAGCGGCTCGACGCCATTCCCTGGACGCCTCACTGCATTCGCTGCCAGGAACTTATGGAACAGGGTTTATTAACCGAAAAAGAAATTTAGGATTTCCGAAATCGCCGCAGCTATCGAAGCAGACAGGCTT
>DATEKX010000159.1:0-5838 GCA_035277165.1 Blastocatellia bacterium
GATGTTGAGCACGCGCGCACAGCTATCGAGCACAGCCGAAAGCGCAAACATCACCTTGATCGCAGCCGACAGATAAATGATCCGGCGTCGCGCAGGGTCGTCATAAGGATAATTGCTCAGGTCGCCTCGCAAATTATCAATCACGTAGAAGACAACAACGATCAGAGTCCCGATAGCGCCCATCGTAAAGACTCTGCCCCATTCGTAACGGACTTTGAAAAACAGGTTTGATGCCCAGAACCTCAAAGCGCAAAAGACCGCGTATGAGATCAACGTCGAGATGGTCGCGCCGAGGCTTCCGTATTTGGGAATCAGCAGAAAGTTCAGACCCACGTTGACCGCAAGCGCGGCCAGGATGACGATGGGCGCATAAATGGTTCGCTTCTTGAGCGTGATGCCGATGTTGAGCACGCGCGCACAGCTATCGAGCACAGCCGAAAGCGCAAGAAGCGGCAGAATGGTTGCCGCTGCCCAATAGCCTTCTCGCGCGAACCTGAGCAACCCGTCGCCCGAAACTGCAGCAACGCCGAGCGCCAGAAACATGCTGACAAAAGTGATATAGGTCAACACGCGCGAGTAATACTCTTCGGCTCCTTCTTCGTTCATCACCGAAAAACGCATCACCGTCCACACCTGGCTAAACGGCACGGTCGCAAGCACAGAAACGACAGATATCAAAGTGTTCGCAATCGCATAGACGCCAACATCTCGCTCTTTTCCGTACCGTTCGAGAAAGAAGCGGTCAATCATCATAAAAAGCGTCATCGCGATTTGATTGAAGATGAGCGGCGCGCCAAACGCGAGCATCCCGCGCAATTCCGGCATCGAAAATTTCAGGCTCAGGTCGCGACGCACGGCAAAGAAAAACAGAGCAGCCTCGAACACCGAGCCGATCAATCGCCCGATCAGAACTTTTTCGACGCTCGCCTCATTAAACACCACCAGATATGTGATTGCCGAAAGCTGAACGATGAAAGCCACTATGTTGAGAATAGAGTATTGGGCCGATTTGAAATGCGCTCTGAGAATAGAATCTGGAACGACACTAATGATTTCAAAAAAACCGATGAAAAAAATAAGCCGCAGCAAGTCGGCGCGCGATTTGTCGCTGGTGAAAACAGCGTCAGATATAAAAGGCGCGAGCAGGTAAAACGCCGCCGTCGAAACGATTGATGATACCAGTAAAAAAAGAAGCGTTGAGCCGACAATGCGGCGGCGATGTTCAGTATCTTCGGTGTCGTAATAGTGGCGGAAGAAAGCGTGATTGAGTCCAAATTTCAAAACAATAGTCACAAGCGTGAGCGTGATTGTCAGAAGCGACAGCACGCCGTATTCGCTCGGACTCAACTTGCGCACATACACGGGCACTAGCACAAGCCCAAACGCGGAATTGACCACGCTGCCGATTCCAAAGATGAGCGTGTGCTTGATAGTCTTTTTTATCTTTCCGTATATCGTGGCTATTACTCCGTCTTCAATTCATTTCGGAACCGGAAGAAAATCACAATCAATCCAAACGCCACAAGCGCAGCCGTCACGAGACTGATGTAGACTGAAGCCTTGAATGTCATAGGTATAAACACAAATGATACCATATGACGGCCCGCAGGAACCCGGACTGCGCGCATAGTACAGTTGGCTCTGAATAATTCGGCTGACGCTCCATCAACGCTCGCGTTCCATCCGGGATAGTAGTTATCGCTCAACACGAGCATCCCTGAATCTTCATTCTGAGTTTCGATCACAACCGCGTTGCGCCTGTCTTCGATTATAGTCGCTTGCGGCGGCGAAATCTGTCGCGCTTCAGGTGCATTATCAATTCCCTGCGCGCTTGCATTCGCGCTTTCGATCACAACTGCGTTTGCAGAAGTGCGCAAAGTCTCAATCGCATCTGCGTGATTGTTTACTTCAATCACACGACTTGCAAAGAACGCGCGAGGCAAAGCGTTTTTGTTTTCGTAGATGGACAAGCCTTCTGCCGTCGCTATCAAATCATAACCCGCAAGCGGCGTGGCAGCGTGAGTCACTACGTATCGAACGTTGAGCATGTCGAAAAACCGCGAGTGCGTTTGATCGAATACGACATGGCTGAGATTCGGTTGAGGCTCGATGAGCGCGGCATATTCTCTGTACCATCTGGGGAACTGCTGATTCTTGCCTGTGACGGTTGAAATCTGATAAGGCAGCAGCGTGTTGGGCGGGGCTATGATTTTATCTTCTTGCGAGGCGGCGCGGCGATTTGTTTCAAGGTCTGACGGCACCACGAGCACGCGGCCCGGCGGCAGTTGTCGCAGCCGGTCGGTTATCTGAGTCGCGGGATAAACGCGCGACCGCTCAAAGCTTCGATTGAACTGACCGCTCGCCCAGAACAGATCAACTATCAATAGCGCGACCAGGCTGGCAAAGAAAACGTTGCGGCTCAACCTCTCTTTACTTAATAACCACAGTGCAATCACAGCTAATGAAAGCAACACGAGCGGTACGATTATACCTGCGTCGGGCGGCGTGAATTGTGAAACGAGCGCCGCAGCCGATTTACGAATAAACGCCGCGCGGCCTCTGTCGCTGGTTTCAACAGCAAAGCCTGCGAGCACCATCAAGTAAGACGCGATAACGGCTGCCGCAACAAAACCGAGCGTCACAAAAAGGAACTTGCGCGCGAGGCGAGCGAACCTGAAGAGCGCATCATTGCTCGCTTGCATCAACGAATCTGTGCCTATGGCAATAAGCGCCGCAGCGGCGAAAAGAAAAAGCACACCAGCGCGAACGGCTACGCGAATCACTTGAAGCACAGGAATGTATCGCGTCACAGGAACATAAAGCGGCGTGGTCATCATTATGACTAGCGATATTGCCGCGAGCAGCGCAAAGAAACCAACGCGGGAATCCGCCGATTTAAGCCGGTAGATGATGAAAGCCAGAGGTAAAAGCGCGGCGATGCTTAAATAAAGAATGTGATCGTGCGAAACGCCGAGCGCTGTAAATAGCGTGAGCGTTCGCGTGTCGTATGCAGCGCCAAAGAGATTCGGAAAAATCAGAGTCAGCCCATACCACGGAGGCAGATAGATATAACTGAGTTCTGCTCCGACGATCTTGCGGTTAGAGTGCTTGAGCAATTCGAGCATCGGCACCCACTGCGTCGCAGCGAGCGCCAGTCCAACCGCGAGCGTTACAAACATCAAGGCAAGGTCGCGAGTAATTGCTGAATCTCGCTGCCTGCGCTTTCTCACGAATGCGAAGTACAGGTAATACAAGACCACAGCGCCGACGTAGTAAATCTGATTGGGCATGTATCCGCAGAAAAATTGTGCCGCCAGCAGAACGCCTGCGATTGTGGCTTGCGTAAAACTACTGCGCGTGAGCGCGCGGCGGGCGAAGAGTATTATCAGCGGAAGCCACATCAGCCCGCCCCACCATCCAAGTCCTGTCAGATGAAGCATTGAATGGGCCGACAGTTCAAAAACAAGCGCGCCCATCAATGCGCCGCCTGCGCTGACATTAATCGCTAAGAGAAAGATGTACATGAAAATCGCTGCGAGTATCAGCTCAGTGATGCGAGCGAGCGAATAGCCGAGTGGTACATCGAAGAATTTGTAGAACAACAGGAAAGGCGATAGCGTGCGCGTTACTCCATCTGCATAGATCGGATGGCCTGCCATTGTGTAAGGATTCCACAGCGGCATCTCGCCATCGCGATAAGCCGACACGACGAAATAATCGCGCGTCACATACATATCGGTCAGGTCGCGGCGATTGTATTGGTAATCAGATTCACCCGCGTAGTACCCCCACGGCAACTGATTGTTGAGCGTGGCGACATCAATGAGCGTTTCGCCCAGAAAGAAGACTCGCCAGAACATCACAATCATCGCGACAACAATCAATGTAATGTTGACAGCATGACGTTGAAAAGGATGAGGAGTGAGTTGCGAAGGGTAAACGAGTTGTTGATTAGCAGCCGTCGCTTGCTGTTCGACCTCTGGTTCCGCCTTCATCGTTCCGCCTTCATCAAGTTGGAAGCGGTTTTAGCAGTCCCGTCAGGGACGACCTGTCTATAGTTTCAGCGAGTCGAATATGTTCTGTAGCTCCGTAGGAGCGACCTGTTGATTAACAGGTCGCTCCTACGGAGCTACGAATCGACTGCTTATTTACTGCTATAGACAGGTCGCTCCTACGGAGCTATTTCTAAAACAGCTTTTTACAAATATCCCAGGCTGCGCAGTTTCTCTTCGATCATCTGTTCTTCTTCATCGGTCAGGCTTTCGCGCTCCCGTGCAAGGCTCCCGGCAGAAGATTCAGCGCGGAGCGGGTGAGTTGCGAGAAATTCATCCGTGCATAATTCCCGAACCACTTTGCCGTCGAGACCGACGGGCACGGGCAAACCGGCTGCGTACATAACGGTCGGCAGCAAATCATAGACAATCGGAGAATCAACTGTCGCGCCTCGGCGGATGCCCGGCCCTTTTGAAATCAGTATGCCGTCAAGCCTGTGATCGCCGCTCCACCAGAACTTGCGCGCCTGCACTTCGCGCGGCGGGTCACCGAGCGAAGCCGTAGCGTTCCAGTAAATGTAAAGATCGCTCGCTCTTTCAACGAACGGGCCGGAGTAAGATTCACGCGCTCGCGCCACTCGTTCGACTACCGGGTTGCCGCGAGCGTCTGTCCATCGGGTAAGGTCTTCGATGATGCGATTGCACACTTCATCGTAATCTTCGCGCGGGACTATGCCTTGATCGTTTCGTCCGGCGAGGTTGATGTTGATGACGTGTCGGCCCGGCTCTGTGTAGCAAGTAGTTCGCGCCCAATCAATCGAAGAGTAGAACGAATCTTTTTCAGCCGTCTGCAATCGCTTGACCCGTTCAGCGCCCAGTCCCGACTTGATCTTTTCTTTGATCGTAACAGGCAGCAGGTTCTTCGCAGCGCGGCGGCTCGCATTGATTAACGAAGGTCGCGCTGGCGTTGAACGTTTGCGAATCATGTAGCCACGCGCTTCGAGCCAGTCCGCCAGATGATAAGCCGCTCCCGTGTGCGGCCCCATGCCATGATCTGAAATCACGTAGACCTGCGTTTGTTCGCCCGCGTGATCGAGCAATCGAGCGACCGCTGTGTCAAGGGCCTGATAGATCGAAAGCAATGCGTCGGAATGCTGCCAGAGATTATGGCCTCCCCAATCGCTCGCCGTGTAGACGGTCATGAAAAAATCCGTGGGTCTCGATGAAATCAAATATTCAGCCGCAGCAGTTTGAGTCTCGGTCAATTTCATCCACGCGCTGATAGCCGTATCAATTCGGCCTGCGCTCATCAAATCACCAAGTCCGACAGGTGTGAAATTATAATCGGGGAATTTGGTCAGCAGTTCTGCGCGAAGCTCTGCGGGACAAAATGCCTGCTCGTTCAAAGCGGGAGCGTCGAGACCGCTTATCATGAAACCACCCGTTTGACATTGAGCCGTGTAAGTCATCGGCACGTTGAGAAACCCGCTTGTGAGGGCGTGACGCGCGAGGTGCGAACTTATGAGTTCACCTGTGCGGTCGCCGCCTTTAAAAAACTCTTGTCGTCCGGTTCCGAAGTCTCGATCAGAAAAAACGAATAGCCCGTGACGGCCCGGCCCCAACCCTGTCAGTATCGAAGTCCACGCCGATGCGCTGTGCATGTTCGGCGTTGAGATCAATCGCGCGCTCGCGCCTTCGCGCATCAACCGCGCAAGCGTCGGCAAGTGGCCGCCTTCGGCCCACGGCTCGATCAAATCCATCGTTGCGGCGTCAAGGCCGATAATAAGAATCTTCATAACAGGTAGGGGCAGGGCTTGTCCCTGCCCGGATGGTCGTAAGACCATGA
>DATEKX010000160.1:0-2081 GCA_035277165.1 Blastocatellia bacterium
GGCAATATCCCTCGCGCCGCCGAGATCAGTGTTGATGGTCGCGTGCTCGTCTTCACGATCCTGATTTCGTTGTTGACGGGAGTAGTCTTCGGACTCGTTCCTGCGCTTCAGGCATCGAAGACGAATTTGAATGACACACTCAAAGATGCAAGCCGAGGCACGACCGGCAGCCTCCGTCGCAATCGAGTGCGCAGCGTACTCGTAATCGTCGAAGTCGCTTTGTCGCTAATCCTGTTGATAGGCGCGGGCTTGTTCATCAGGAGTTTTGTTCGGTTGCAAAATGTTGAACCGGGTTTCAGTCCTCAAAACCTGCTTGTTGCAAACATCAGTCTTACGCCGTCCAGATATAGCCAGCCCGTTCAGCGCGGAGGCTTCTATCGCCGTCTTTCCGAAGAACTGGCGAGCCTGCCCGGTGTAGTCTCGGTCGGAGCAGCGCAAAGCCTGCCGCTGACGGGCTCAGACGCGCGGGCTCCTGTGGCGATTGCCGGTCGGCCTGAGATACCGATAGGCGAGCGTCCGATTGTTTCAATAAACATCATTGCTTCAGATTATTTTCGGACTATGGGAATACCTCTACTGCAAGGCCGGTATTTCGGTGATCAGGATAATGAGACTGCTCCGGTCACGGTTATGATCAATCAAAGTTTCGCTCGCCGCTTCTTCCCCGATGAAGACCCTGTTGGCAAGCGCGTCTTAACGGGCGGAGCGCCGCAGGGGCGCGAAATAATTGGCGTGGTCGGCGACGTGCGGCATACAGGGCTGGATACTGCTCCGGCAGAAGCTTTTTACCTGTCGGCTAACCAGCGGCCATCTCTTTCGATGGCTGTCGTGGTGCGAACTACCGGAGCGCCGCTCAGCTTATCAAATGCGGTTCGCAGTCGCGTGACTGCGCTCGACAAAGATCAGCCGGTTGCCAGCTTTCAAGCGATGGAAGACATTATCGCATCTTCGATTTCAGACCGGCGATTCACTCTATTCCTGCTAGGCATCTTCGCAGCAGTCGCGCTGCTTCTTGCAGCCATTGGCATCTACAGCGTGATGGCTTATACAGTAAGCCAGCGCACAGGCGAAATCGGACTCAGAATGGCTCTGGGCGCGCAAAGCCGGGACGTTTTGAAACTGGTCGTTGGGCAAGGCATGTTAATGGCGTTGATCGGCGTGGCGATAGGGTTGGTGGCAAGCTTTGCTCTGACGCGAGTGATGTCCAGTTTATTGTTCGATGTGTCTGCTACAGACCCGCTGACATTTATCGTAATTCCGCTGTTGCTTGCGGGAGTGGCTCTCGTGGCCTGCGCAGTGCCCGCGCGTCGCGCCACTAAAGTAGACCCGATGATCGCGCTCCGTTACGAGTGATTTGAGATTTCGCATCTCAGAGCGAGTTTTGAAATGCTGGCGTTCAACCCGCGAAGCGGGTGAAAGATCGTAGCCCACATCCTTTGGATGTGGGTATGCCGGTTACGCTCTCTGACTCAGCCCGTGTAACGGGCGACAGAGATGCCAGAAACCTGTCGCCCGTTACACGGGCTTGAGGTGCGAGGGTTTGGATTCCACACCCAGAGCTTTTGCTCTGGGCTTTATGCCGTCGCCTGCTCGCGCAGGCTGGGGTTGAATTCTTCAGGAGGATTGATGCAAACACTTTTTCAAGACCTGCGCTACGGGCTGAGAATGTTGTTAAAGCAACCGGGCTTTACGCTTGTTGCGGTAATCGCTCTAGCCTTAGGCATCGGCGCGAACACTGCGATCTTCAGCGTAGTCAATTCTGTTCTTGTTCGACCTCTGCCTTTCGCAAACCCTGACAGGCTCGCGGTGATCTGGCAGAGCACTCCTCAAGAAAACAGTTTTCGAGAAGCAGTGGCACCGGCCAACTTCCTTGATTGGAAAGATCAAAATACGTCATTCGAGCAAATCGCCGCTTTCAGGGAAGACAACTTCAACATCACAGGCACGGACAGGCCGGAGCAGGTGCCGGGCAGTCGCGTCAACCCCGGTCTGTTTCAAGTCCTGGGCGTTCAGCCTCTGCTTGGCCGCGCGTTTCAAGATGGCGATCAGGACTCGCCGAGCGTCGTCATAAGTAAAGGTCT
>DATEKX010000161.1:0-7410 GCA_035277165.1 Blastocatellia bacterium
GCCAATTGCTGGCAATCGGGCTGACAGTAATGATAATCGCTCAAGCATTTTTCAATATAAGCGTGACGCTGTCGCTCGTGCCCACCAAAGGCATTCCTTTGCCCTTCATCAGCGCGGGCGGAACGTCTCTGGCAATCAGCCTGTTTGCGGCGGGCGTGCTGCTCAACGTATCGAAGCACGGAAAGGCGTAACGATTGCGGGTCATTATCGCGGCAGGAGGAACAGGTGGGCATATTTATCCGGGCGTGGCAATCGCGCACGAATTCAAAAGGCGTGACGCAGCGACAGAGATACTTTTCGTGGGCACGCCGCGCGGGCTTGAATCGAAGATCGTTCCGCGCGAAGGGTTCGAGCTTGAGTTGATGCAGATAGGCGCGCTTAAAAGCGTCTCGATCTTTGAAAGAACAAAATCGCTCTCGCAATTGCCGATGAGCTTCGTTGCGGCGCGGCGCATACTGAAAAGATTCAAGCCGAATGTTGTCATAGGCGTTGGCGGCTACTCGTCAGGGCCGACGCTGCTCGTGGCTGCGCTCAGCCGGATACCGACGATGATAGTCGAGCCGAACGCGATGCCGGGTTTTACGAATCGAGTGCTGGCGCGATTCGTGAAAGCCGCCGCTTTGACTTTTGAAGACACGCTGAAATATTTCGGCAGTCGCGGCGTTGTCACGGGCAACCCGGTTCGCGGCGAGTTCGCTCATCTCAAACAGAAAGCGCGAGGCGATAAGTTAAACGTTTTGATATTCGGCGGGAGCCAGGGCGCGCACGCCATCAACACGACGATGATTGAAGCGGCAAAATTGCTGGCTCCGAAAAACGGCCAGCTTGCGATCACGCACCAGACGGGCGAGCGGGATTTCGAGATGGTCAAGCAAGGTTATGCGGGTGCAGGTTTTGAAGGCGCTGATGTGAAGCCATTCATTCACGACATGGCTCGCCAGTTTGAAAACGCAGACGTGCTGATATGTCGAAGCGGAGCGACGACGGCAGCCGAAGTTGCGGCGGCGGGAAAGGCGGCGATGTTCATCCCCTTCCCTTTTGCAGCCGACGATCATCAGCGCAAGAATGCCGAAGCGTTCGAGCGCGTAGGCGCAGGCCGCTTGATTTTGCAGAAAGAGTTGACGCCCGCGCGGCTCAGTGAAGAGTTGATTCGATTGATTGAAAACCCGAGCGAGATAGATCGGATGGAAGAAGCAAGCCGGAAGCTAGGTCGCGCAGATTCGGCAGCGCGCGCGGTTGATTTAGCGATGAAAGTTGCAAACGTTTAGAGACCGATTCTAAACGAGAAAAATTTTATGTTATTTCGCGGCATCAGACATATTCATTTCGTCGGCATCGGCGGCATAGGTATGAGCGGCATAGCCGAGGTGTTGCTATCGCTCGGCGAAAACTTCCTCGTCACGGGAAGCGATTTAAAACGCTCGGCGATTACTGACCGGCTGGAATCAATGGGCGCAAAGGTCTACGAAGGCCATCGATCAGATAACGCAACAGGAGCGGATGTCCTGGTCTGTTCATCGGCAGTACGCGACGACAACCCGGAAGTTATCGCTGCGCGGCAACGACAGATTCCGGTCATCCCGCGCGCGGAGATGCTGGCCGAATTGATGAGATTGTATCGCCACGGCATTGCTGTCGCGGGAACTCACGGCAAGACGACGACGACTTCGATGATAGCGCATTTGATGACAAAGACCGAATTTGATCCTGCCGTCGTGGTAGGCGGGCGTGTTGCGTCGCTCGGCTCGAACGCGAGGCTCGGTCGCGGCCAGTACATCGTAGTCGAAGCAGACGAATCGGACGGCTCGCTGCTTCTGCTGACACCGACCATCGGCGTATTGACGAACATAGATGCAGACCATCTGGATCATTTCAAAGGCGGCATCGAAGAAATCAAAGCGTGTTTCGTGGAATTCGCCAACAGCGTTCCATTCTACGGCGCGATAGCTTTGTGTCTGGACGATCAAAACGTGCAGGCGATCATCCCTCAGATAACGCGCCGCACGATCAGCTATGGGTTAGCCGCGCAGGCCGATGTTTCGGCGTGGAATATTCAGTTGGATACGAGCTTCGGCTCTGCATTCACTGTGCGCTCGTTCAGTAAAGAGATGGGCCGGATAAAGTTGAGCGTCCCCGGATTGCACAACGTCTACAACGCGCTTGCAGCGGTCGCAGTCGGGCTAGACCTCAACATCAAGTTTGAAGAGATTGCCGCAGCTTTGGAAGAGTTTCACGGAGCCGAGCGAAGGTTTCAGATCAAAGGCGAAAAGAATGAGGTGATGGTGGTTGACGATTACGGCCATCACCCGACGGAGATCAAAGCGACGCTTGCGGCAGCACGCACATCGGGGCGAAGAGTAGTGGCGCTGTTTCAACCGCACCGCTACACTCGCACGCACGATTTGATGGATGATTTCGCTCGGTCGTTTTATGGCGCGGATGTGTTGTTTGTGGCAGACATTTACGCAGCAAGCGAAGACCCGATTGAAGGAGTCAACAGCCGCGTACTGGCCGAACAGATCGAGCGATTCGGTCATAGGCACGTCGAGTACATCGGCGCGCTTTCGGGTGCAGCAGCAAAACTGAAAGAGATCGTACAGCCCCATGATCTCGTATTGACGCTCGGAGCAGGTAACGTCTATCAGGCAGGAGACGAACTGCTTAAGATTCTTTGAGAGGTTAAAGGCTGGTAATTTCAGATTTCAGATGACCGGCCTTTGATCTCTGAGTGGGAGGTGACACTGTGGCAGCAGCTCAAAAGAGCGAGCCCAGGGCACGCGCTCAAGTCGTCACTCCGCGCTCGTCGCGCCGCATCAACAAGGTGCGCTCGCGGCAAAAGGGCGGAGTAGATATAGAGAAGTTTTTGAAATCTGCCGGGGCGTTTGTAAAGCCTGCGGTATTTCTGGTTGCAATCGCGCTCTTGATACTGGGCTATAACGCTCTGGCAAGTTCGCGATTGTTTGAATTGCAACACGTCACCGTCAGCGATGCCAGTCCTGCTCTCAAAGAGGACGTAGAGCGGGCGGTTTGGGACGCAGTGAAGAAGTCAAAACTATTGGACATAGACCTTAAAGCAGTGAGGCAGAAAGTGGAAGCGATTCCGATGATTCGCTCGGCGACGGTCGCGCGCGTTCTGCCCGACGGGATATTCGTTCAAGTAGTCGAACGCCACCCTGCTGTTTTAGTTCGGCGCGAGTCGGGGCCGCAGGAAGGCAAGCTCGTATGGCTCGACGAGGATGCAGTTGAGATGGGCGAATTTTCAAGCTTCATTACAAACTCGAAGTCCGGTGAAACGCCAGAGATTCCGCCCATCGCAAAAGGATTTGCCGAAGGCAATCGCTCTCAGTCCGCCGTAAACGAAGACCGCGAGCGCATCGCGCTTTACCAAAAAATAAAGCGCGAATTCAGCGAAGGTGAATCTTCTGTGTGGGGCCATCTTGATGAAATTGATTTGGAGTCCACAAAAGACGTGAACCTGAGTCTTGCTCGACCGCACGTACAGGTTCATGTCGGCAGCACCGATTTTCGCAAGCGTTTCGAGAAAGCGCTTGAGATACTTCAGGCGATCAAGAAAGGCGATTCCGAATTGCTCAGTCGCTTCCGAGTGCAGGACATCGAGCGGCTGATTCAGAATGTAGATAACATTAACTTTATTGATGCGACGAAGTCTGAGCGCATCGTAGTGAACTTCGCCACCCCCGGCGCGGTGAAGCCCTCGGTTCAGCAGGAAGCGAAACCGAAGCAGGCCCCGAAAAAGAAGTGATGGGTAATGAGTAATGAGTGATGCGTGTTCGTCACTTATTACTCATCACTCATAACTCATCACTCATCACTAGTGTGAAGCCGGAGGATTAAGAATGCCAAAGGGAAATAGACATATTGCCGCGCTCGACATCGGGACAACCGAGGTTCGAGCAGTTGTCGGCGAAGTAACCGAAAACGACAGGATTGAAATCATCGGCGTTGGCCGCGCACCGTCGCGCGGCGTGCGCAAGGGCGTAGCCGTCAACATAGAGGCTACGGTCGAGGCAATCAAACAGGCAGTCGAAGAGGCGGAGATGATGTCAGGGCTGCCAATTGATTCTGTTTACGTAGGGCTTGGCGGCGCTCAAGTGCGAGGCATCAATTCGCGAGGCGTGATCGCCATCAGCCGACGCAATCGCGATATAACGGAAGAAGATGTCTATCGCGTGATAGATCAGGCGCGTGCCGTCAGCGTGCCAACTGATCGCGAGATTATTGACGTGCTGCCGCAGGAATTCACCGTTGACGGGCAGGACGGCATAGGAAATCCCATAGGGTTTCTTGGGATGAGACTGGAAGCATCTGTCCACGTCGTTACTTCTCCGATCACTGCTCGGCAGAACGTCATCTCGTCGGTCAATCGCGCAGGCATGACAGTCACCGATACGGTGGTCAATCACGTGGCCGGTGGCGAGTCTACGCTCACGCCCGACGAGAAGGAATACGGCGCTGCGGTCATAGACATAGGCGCGGACATCACCAATCTGACGATCTTTTATCGCGAAGCGATACGCCACACGGCTGTGTTTCCGATGGGCGGAAACCATTTCACCAATGACATAGCCGTGGGCTTGAGGACTCCCGTGCCCGAAGCGGAGCGCATCAAGCAGAGCGAAGGGTGCGCGCTCGCAGGGTTGATGGCCGATCACGAGCGCCTGCGCATGGTCGAGGTGCCGTCGGTTGGCGGTCGTCAGCCGCGCATGCTGAGTCGCCAGATACTGTGCGAGATACTTCAGCCGCGAGCCGAAGAGATTTTCTCTCACGCTGCGGAAGAGATTCAGCGCGCAGGCTTTGAGCGACAGATACTTTCAAGCGTCGTTTTGATCGGCGGTGGCGCGCTCATGGACGGGGTCGTGGAGATGGCCGAGCAGATACTGGATCTTCCGGCGCGGCACGGGCTTCCCGACTTCATTGGCGGGCTGACGGGCGAGATTGACAGCCCAGCTTATGCCAACGTAGTGGGAACAATGCTTTACGGTTTCCATAAGCAAATGAACCTGAAAAAGATTCATTCGCTGAAGGATGGAGCGCCGAAACAGGAGAGTTTCTGGAAGCGCTGGTTTCGTTAAAAAGAGCTTAAAAATGTTTCCATCGGCGGGAAAAAATTGTTGTAGGGGCAAGGCGACTGTGCTACTATGCGGTGTGTCTTCAGAATATCGGTCTACCACATATTGTAGCAACCGGCTGCCAGCCTCAAAGGCACTGTTAGAGAACCCCCTCAAAGGACGGACGCCAAGTTCAAGCGCCCGAAAGGGTGGTTTGTGCGCGACGTGCGCCCGTCTCGCTACATCGTGTGAACTACTGTAGTGAAATTTCTGGCAGTGTTTGAGAACTTTTGCAGTTCGTAGGAAGTCTTTCGTGCGAGCGGCGGCCAAATGATAAGAGCCATCGCTTGCCCGGTTGCTAATTTATTGTTTGCAGGAGGCACATATAATGGCAGCGGATGAACGTAGAGATGAACGTAAGGATGAACGGAAAGACGTGCGTAGCGCAGTCATAACCTTTGCCGAATCGGAACAGCCTGTGAGCGGCGCGAAGATTAAGGTCGTGGGCGTAGGCGGCGGCGGCGGCAACGCCATAAACCGCATGATCGAGGCTGGAATTGAAGGTGTTCAATTCTTAGTAACCAACACCGATCTTCAGGCCCTGAAGAGTTCCAGAGCTTCCGTAAAAATTCAGATCGGCGAAAAACTGACGCGGGGACTCGGCGCAGGCGGCGACCCTGAGGTTGGCCGCCAGTCGGCTTTGGAAGATACCGAAAAGATAATCGAAGCGCTCGAAGGCTCCGATATGGTCTTTATAACTACGGGGCTGGGTGGCGGAACGGGAACAGGAGCGGCTCCCATCATCGCAAGTCTTGCCACAGAGCTTGGCGCGCTTACTGTTGCAGTCGTCACCAAGCCGTTCCGCTTTGAAGGCCGCCGTCGCCAGCGTCAGGCCGAGCAAGGCTTGAATGAGCTTCGCGAGTGCGTTGACACAGTCATCACAATACCGAATGAGCGATTGCTGAACGCGGTCACAAAAGGGACTCCGTTCTTGGAATCGTTCAAGCTCGCTGACGACGTATTGCGTCAGGCCGTGCAGGGCATATCAGACATCATCACAGTGCCGGGCCTGATCAACGTAGACTTTGCCGACGTAAAGACGATTATGGCTGGCATGGGAATGGCGCTTATGGGCACAGGTTCGGCGACCGGCGAAAACCGCGCGCTCGAAGCAACCCAACGAGCCATATCAAGCCCGCTTCTTGAAGAGGCTTCGATTGAGGGCGCAAAGGGCCTGCTAGTAAACGTGACGGGCGGCACAGACTTGACGCTGTTCGAGGTGAATGAAGCGATGTCGATCATTCACGATTCAGCAGACCCGGACGCGAATATCATCTTCGGCGCTGTACTGAACGAGGCGCTTGGCGACGAAATGAAGATTACCGTTATAGCTACGGGCTTTGACAAGGCCGCGGCACAGGCCGAGCCAGCGCGCACTTACACAACTCAGCAACCGACGCCGCCAGCTCCCGGCACTCCTCCGGGACCTAGCACTAATCCTTCGGGGCCGCTTCGCCGCGATGATATAGACGTTCCCGCGTTCATGCGGAAGAAAGCAGACTGACTCCTGAAACCAATAATCCTCTGAGCTGCCAGGCCGCTGCAAATCAGCAGCGGCCTTTTTTCATCAGAGATGCTCACGCAGCAATTTCGGCAGACGGGCCAGAAAGCTGAAGGTCTGCACTATATAATCTCCGATTTGAAACGGGAGCCTCGGGAGTCCATTGAACGGAGCTTTCAAATTAAAAGTGGCCGCGACAGGGTCCGGCCAGCGCAGGAGAAGCGCTTTCGGGATGTGCGTCAGATGTCGCAAAGAAACTGACATCAATTCTGCCGCCGTATGATCCAGTGATTGTGACCACTTCCATTGTTTTAAAACGGCTGGCACGAGCCAGTTTGGCAAATTTCTGGCTCTTTGAGATACCGGAGTATCCTCTATTCGCGCTCCGAGCAACTGGTGAGCTAGCCCTATAGAACAAGCTATCAAGTCTGCTTGGCGGCGGTCAGCAGTTAAGCAAAGATTCCAGTCGAAGCTTGAAGGAAGCGACTCCACTATCGCCGCAATGTCGCACAACCAGAGAGGCCGCCATGCGCCATGTCTCAACAGGTGCCTGCAGAGGAGGCGAAGATGGTCTTCCAGTTTGAGCACTCGCACATCCACATCTCCGAGTTTTAAAATCTCGGAGCGTTCGAATAATGCATCGAGACTTTGATCGTCCAGCTTTTCAATTCCTTTGTGCACATCCACATTATATTTTGCGCCTTCGGGGCTCTGCCTTATGGCTTCTGCTCGATCATAATGTTCCGGCCTGAAGCACAGATCCAGGTCGCCGTAAGGGCG
>DATEKX010000162.1:0-7881 GCA_035277165.1 Blastocatellia bacterium
ACGTTGTTGGTTCAATATGCTCCGAATGCGTTCGGGTTGAGAGGCTTGAACATTTTCATTTGCTTATGGCTTTTGAGCCGCTCGCTTTTTTCAAGGGACGATGTTCGTGTGATGTTTCACGAACCGTTTTTTTATTTCGCGCGACAGAGCTTGCGGCGTAACCTGTTGGCCGCAGTCAATCGCCTGATGGCCGCATTGCTGATGGCGGCGAGTCGCATCGTTTACGTATCTATCCCCGCGTGGGAACCGATGCTGCGGCGTTATGACTGGTTCCGCCGCGCGCCCGTGAAATGGCTGCCGATACCTTCGACCATCCCGCGTGTGGAAGACGACGAAGCGGTTGAAACAATTCGCAGGCGTTACGCAACGGATGAAAGCAAACTGATCATCGGCCATTTTGGAACCTATGGCGAGCGGGCTAAAGACGACCTTGCGCCCATACTTGCAGAGCTTCTCAAGCGCCGCCGAGACCTGCTGGCTCTGTGCATAGGCGCGCGCGGAGATAGCTTCGCAGCAGAACTTATTTGCGAGCACCCTGAGTTTCAAAGTCGTGTGTTTGCGCCCGGACTCCTTTCGCGCGAAGCAGTTTCGTTGCATTTGCAGGCGTGCGATCTTGCTATTCAGCCTTATCCAGACGGAGCCAGCAGTCGCCGCACTTCTTTGATGGCTCCGCTCGCGAACGGCGTGCCTGTGATTACAACATCAGGCGAACTCAGCGAACCGCTCTGGAGCGAATCGCGCGCGGTTCCGCTCGCGGTTTCAGGAGACACGGCAAGCGCTGTCGCGCTGGCAATCACGATGATCGAAGATAACGCATTGAGAAAAAAGGTTGGCGAAACGGGGATGGATTTCTACGCGGAACATTTCTCGCTTGATCGGTCTCTGGACAAACTCTTAGAGCGAGTTTTGAAATGCGGCAGTGATTTGATAGCAGCCCGCCTAGCGGGCGACAGCATAAAGCCCACATCCTCAGATGTGGGTTAACATTGGCCCTCTTGCCAAAGCAAATCTATGAGCATACTACTTGGCATCAACGTCTACGCAGCGAAAGGCGACGGCGCGCGCCGTCAGGAAAATTGCCTGGAATCGCTTCGCGCTCTCGAAGATGTATCGCTCGTCAATCTGCAATTCACGAATGAGCGAATCGAAGCTGTAGGATTCGATACACTCTGCGAGCTTAAGAGCGACTCGCGAAAAGTAACCGGGCGCAAGGGGGCACGGAAACCCATAGTTCCTGAAATTTTCACGGTACTGGCCGAGCGAGCGCGTAGTCAGGGATTGCGTTATTTCGGTTTCACAAACTCTGACATAATCATTTCTCAGGCGGCGATTGATTGCGCGATGGACGGAGCGAAAGAAGCGTATGTTTTTTCGCGCATGGATTACGATGAAAGCGGCAAAGAGATCGAGATGCTCATCTGGGGCACAGACCTCTTTATCATCGATGCGCAGTGGTGGCTCAACAACAAGTCGCGGTTTCGCCCTTACATCTTTGGCGAGTTCTGTTGGGATAACGTTTGCGCTTCGATAATACTTTGTCACTCGAATTCGGTTCTGCTCAACCGCGACCTTTACATAAAGCACGAGCGACATGACAACAACTTAACTGCTTCTCCTTTCGGTTGGTATAACGGGTTGCTCGCCGCTCTTGATCGTCCTTATTTTTCGCTATGGTGCAAGTACTGCGAATTACTCAGTGAGAAGCGTGCGCACGGCGCAAGTCGGGAAGAAGAATTAGCTTTGCAGGCTTCAATATTCGTATGGCATCAATCGCATTATGAAAGGTTGATTCAGGCGCTTCGCGGGGCCAAGGCCAGAGTGCGCTATGCGGCCTGGAATCTTTTGCGAAACTGAGCCGCGTCATGAAGATATTGCTTGTCGGCGATTACCCTGATGACCCTCGCTTAGGTTCAACGAAGGTTCTTTATAAATTAAGAGAAGAGTTTCAAAGCCTGGGCCACACTTGCGATGCGCTGTTCAGTCAAGACATCGGCGCGAAGCCAAACAATCGTTACATTCGCCAGACCTTCGCTCCGACTCTGGCTGCGCGCGCCATCGCAAAAACATTTCGAGAGCGCGGCCCTTACGATGTCGTTGACATAGCAAGCGCAGAAGGCTTTATCTTTGGGGCGCAGCGACAGGCAGGAGCATACGCGAAAACGGCTTTCATCTGCCGGTCAAACGGTCTTGAGCATCTGAATTATGAAAGGATGCTCGACGATCATCGCGCGGGATTGGTTCATAAGCCATGGACGCGGCGTATCTGGTATCCAATGACGCGGCTGACGCAAGTTGCCGCGGCGGCTCGGCGGGCCGACAAGCTTATCGTGCTCAACGAAGTTGATCGTTCGTTCGCAACAGACCGGAGATGGAAACCCGCGAGCGACATTCAGATAGTTCCGCACGGCATATCAGACCGATTTCTTTGCAACGGCACGCGAGCCGGTGCGGAGCGCGGCGGCGGGATACTCTTCTGCGGCACGTGGGATAAAACTAAAGGAATTGATTATCTGGTCAGCGCGTTTCATTTGCTCCTGTCGAGCGGTTCAAAAGTCAACCTGACCATCCTCGGCGGAGGATTCCCCGAAGCAGTCATTCGGTCTGCGTTTGCCGACGACGCGCAGAAGCATTTAACGGTCTTGGAGAGAGCGCCCGAAGAAGAAGTCGTCCGGCAATATCGCAGGCATGATGTTTTCGTTCTCAGTTCTACTTATGAAGGTTTCGGCATGGTGTTGATCGAAGCCATGAGCCAGAAGTTGCCTGTGGTGTCAACGCCTGTAGGTTGCGCTTTGATGTTAATCAAGGACGGAGAAACAGGTCTGGTCGTTCCTGCGCGAAACGCCGAAGCACTGGCGAACGCGATGCGGCAGCTTCTTAACAATTCAGAGATGCGTGCGCGGCTTGCGACTAACGCATACCGGCAGGTTCGCGAAATGACCTGGCAAAACACGGCCATCAATACACTGAATGTTTATGAACAGGCGCGGCAAAAGCAGTGAACTCGGCCACGAAAATATTTAGGATGGTTTTTTGATGTTGACTATCAGCATTTCCACTCGCAACAGGCTGGAATCCCTCATTCGTTGTCTACAGTCATTAGTTCTGATCTCCGACATTGTGCGAGAAATAATCGTTGTTGATGATTGTTCCGAAATACCTTTGGAAGAACCGCTAAGACAGAGCTTAGGCGCGGACTTCCCTCTCGCGCTCCGAGTGATAAGGCAGGAAACGAATAGCGGATATATTGTCGCGCGAAATACTATTGTTCAATCGGCTACGACTGACTTTGTCTTAAATCTTGATGACGATGCTTTCATCATTGAGCCAAACGCCATCAGGCGAGCATTGGATGTGATTCGCAATGACGAGCGAGTGGCTGTAGTGGCTTTCGCTCAAGCCAACGAAGACGGCAACTCCTGGCCCAATACCATGCAGCCATCTCCCGTGACATACGATTGCTACATCCCCAGTTTTATTGGATTCGCCCATATACTTCGCCGGGATATTTTCTTGTCACTTGGCGGGTATCGAAACTCATTTTATTTTTACGGCGAAGAGAAAGAGTACTGCCTGAGACTGCTGGACGCAGGATACAATGTTGTATATCTGCCGAGCGCATTGGTTGCGCATGTGCCTGATCCTGCCGGGCGCAACGCACAAAAATATCTTCGCTATACGGTTCGCAATAACTGCCTCGGAGCAATCTATAACGAGCCTTTAATGATGATGCTGCCGGGCGTTGCCGCGCGACTGCTTCTGTATTTCAGGATGAAACGCGGATGGAAAATTCATGACCCCGGCGGTTTCACATGGATTGTTAAACAAGTGCTCTCTTCGCTGCCCGCCGCCTGGCGCGAGAGGCGCTCGTTAAAATGGGCGACCTTTCGGCAATGGAGAAAGCTGCGGCAATCATGGCCTCCATATCCTATGCAGGACAAAGGATACTAGAAATATTTCATGACTCGGCCTCGAAGACTGGTATCCATCGCTCATTCATACTGCGTGGCGCTTAATCGAAGACTCGCACACGAGATGGCCGTCGCGGGCGCGGGCAAATGGGAAGTCACGGCTGTCGCTCCATCATTTTTTCAGGGCGACCTGCGCCCCATCAGATTGGAAATGACTCACGATGAAGCCTGTCGCATCGAAGCGGTTCCGGCCCATTTTTCAAAACGTATTCACTTCATGCTTTACGGCGGCAAACTGCGCGAGGTCTTGCGCAAGGAATGGGATTTGATTCATTGCTGGGAAGAGCCATACATACTCGCGGGCGGACAGGTCGCGCTGTGGGCGGACAAACGCGCGGCGCTTGTCTATGCCACGTTTCAAAATATCGAGAAGCAATATCCGCCGCCTTTTAATCGAATCGAGAAGCATTCGATGAATCGCGCCTCTGGATGGATAGCCTTCGGGCAGACAATCGAGCAGACGCTCGGCAAGCGTCCCGGCTACTGCGAACGACCTTCGCGCGTCATTCCGCTCGGGGTTGACTTCGATAAATTCCACCCTGACCTCGAAGCCAAAGAACGCACTCTGCGCAATCTCGGTTGGAGCGCGGCTCACCCGCCGGTTGTCGGTTATCTTGGCCGCTTTGTCGCCGAAAAAGGATTGAACATCCTGACCGGCGCGCTCGACCAGATAGCCTCGCCCTGGCGCGCGTTGTTTGTTGGCGCAGGGCCTTTAGAAGATCAATTGCGCGAATGGGCCATGCGTTATACGGACGACCGCGTAAAAATAGTTACAGGCGTCAAACACGATGAGGTGCCGCAGTACTTGAATGCAATGGATATGCTTTGCGCGCCGAGCCAAACCACAATTGCGTGGCGCGAGCAACTGGGGCGAATGCTGATCGAGGCTTTCGCTTGTGGCGTGCCTGTGATCGCAAGCGATAGCGGCGAGATCCCGCACGTCATAATGGATACAGGATTGATCGTGAATGAAAAGGATGAAACCGCATGGGCACAAGCCATTGCCGGTTTGATCGAAGATTCGTCTCGTCGGGCTGAGATGTCAAAGAAAGGAATAGATCGCGCGCACGCCGATTATTCATGGCCGCGCATAGCTAAACAGCACCTCGAATTCTTTGACGAATTGCTGGAAGGAAGAACGCACTAGAAAATCATGCCAGAGATGCGAAGCGATACAGAGCTTGTCAACACCTTAAACGATGCGATCAGCGACGGCCATTACGCCAAAAAGCAACTGCTCTGCAAAGACTGGCTGATTGCCTGGAGCCATCGCAGTCGTTTCCAGATGGGCTTGAGCCTGGCGCGCGAGTTTTCAGGCAAGCGCGTTCTGGATTATGGCTGCGGCGATGGAACCTTTCTGGCAATGCTGATGTCGGATGCGAGCGCTCCCGGTTCAGCCGTCGGAGTCGAAGCGCACTCCAGTCTGATAGATGATTGTCGCGCTCGCTTCGGCAAACATTCCGGCTTGAGTTTTATCCCGGATGATGAACTCGACGACAGCAGGCATGCAGCCGCTTATGATGCGGTTTTCTGCATGGAAGTGCTTGAACACGTAGTCGAATTGAACCCGATGCTCGACAGATTGAACTACCTGTTAAGCCCTGCCGGAAAGCTTTTTGTGAGCGTCCCTGTTGAAACGGGTTTGCCGCTGATCGTAAAACAGACGGCTCGACGAATCGCAGCATGGAGAGGGCTGGGCGATTACAAATACACGAGCGCCTACAAACTGAGCGAGTATTGGAAAAGTCTTTTCCCACGCGACCGCCAGCACATCACGCGGCCTGTATACAAAGGTGAAGGCGATTACACCTATCACGATCACAAAGGGTTCAACTGGATGCGTTTGCGCAAGCTTCTGGCTGAACGATATGAGATAGAGCGAACCGTTAGCTCGCCGCTCTCCTGGCTTCCCCCACATCTTGCAAGTCAAGTATGGTTTGTGGCGCGCAAGAAATCGTGATGAGTTTACCGCGCGTTGCTGTTATTTGCGATTTGAAAGAAGAGAGTTGGCCCAGCATGGATCTGGTTGCAGAGATGTTGGTTGATAATCTGCGAATCAATCATTCCGATGCTGTAAAAGCGACTCCTCTTTGTCCAGCTATGCGCCGCCGGTTTACCAGCAACGGGAATCATTCCGAGTCCACCGCTTTTCGATTCAATGCTGATCGGTTAATCAACAGGTTTTGGGATTATCCGCGATACCTGCGAAGCGTAAAGAACGAGTTTGACCTGTTTCACCTCGTGGATCACAGCTATTCGCAGCTTGCGCACGAACTACCGGGCAATCGCGTAATAGTCACTTGCCATGACATTGACAGCTTTCGATGTCTTACTGACCCGCAAAGTGATCGTCGAGGGCGCATGTTCCGGGCTATGGCAAAGCGTATCTTGAAAGGATTTCGCAAAGCCGCCCGCGTGACCTGCGATAGCGTCGCAACGCGCGACGAAGTAGTGAGCAATGGATTGCTTCCGCCTGAAAAAGTCGTAGTGATTCCTAACGGCGTTCATCCTGCTTATTCGCCAGAGCCTCGCGCGCAGGCAGACCGTGAAGCAGACAGATTGCTTGGCCCCGTCAGGGATGATTGCATCGATATTCTGCACGTCGGCAGCACGATTCAAAGAAAACGAATTGATGTGTTGCTAAAAGTCTTTGCGGCTTTACTGAAAGAGTTTCCCGGGTCGCGACTCATAAGAGTTGGAGGAGCGTTCACGGCTCAACAGTCAGAGCTTGCAGCCGAACTGAACCTGGGCAAAGCCATCATCATTCTGCCTTTTCTGGAAAGAGATATTTTAGCCGCAGTCTACAGGCGCGCCGCTCTTGTATTGCAGCCTTCCGACGGCGAAGGATTCGGCTTGCCAGTGATAGAGGCAATGGCAAGCGGGGCCTCTGTCATAGCAAGCGACATTCCTGTGCTGAGAGAAGTGGGCGGCGATGCAGCCGCTTACTGCCCTGTCGCGAACGTGGCGGCGTGGCGCGAACAAGCCATCGCGTTAATCCATGAGCGATCCGAAAATCCCGACCTGTGGGCGACACGCCGGGCGGCGGGATTGACGCAGGCAGGCAAATTCACATGGGCTGTATACGCTCAAAAAGTTACTCAGCTATATGAAGAGGTGTTAAACCAAGCCTCCTGATACTTAAAAGGGAAAAATCATCAAGAAAGAGATTGCGACAATGAATCGTAACGACAATCTAAAAATCCTGCACATAGGCAAATTCTATCCTCCGTATCTTGGCGGGATGGAAACTCACTTGCAGTTGCTTTGCGAGGAGTTAAAAAATTTCGTCAACCTCAAAGTGGTTGTCGCCAACGACAGTCGCCAAAGTTTGCGCGAGGTGGTCAGCGGCGTGGACATATCGCGCCTGGGGACGCTTTTCACATTTGCAGCCGCGCCGGTATGCCCCGGCTTGCTTCAAGAGATTCGAGAGAGCCAAGCCGATATCATTCACCTACATCTTCCAAACCCGATTGCGATTCTGGCTTACCTGGCGAGCGGGCACAAAGGCAGGCTCGTCATCACATACCACAGTGACATCATTCGTCAGAAAGTTCTCGGCGCTCTGTTTGAGCCGATGCTTCATAAAGCGTTAAAGCGGTGCTCGGCGATTATTGCCACTTCTCCGAACTACATTGAAAGCTCGTCCGTGTTATCAATGTACAAGGATCGCTGCAATGTTATCCCTCACGGCATCGAGTTAGACAGGTTTTATGAATATGACAAGGCTGGTGTAGATAAGATTCGCGAAAAGTATGGTTCTCGAATAGTTATCAGCGTCGGGCGGCTGATTTATTATAAAGGCTTCGAGTATCTTGTTCAGGCAATGGAGAAAGTAGATGGCCGGTTGCTGATTATAGGCGATGGCCCTTTGCGCGAAAGCTTGATTCAACAGGCAAAGGATCGCGGCATTTCA
>DATEKX010000163.1:0-4904 GCA_035277165.1 Blastocatellia bacterium
CGTGCTCAAGATGGTCGTAACTCAAGGCTTGATACTCACCGTCACTGGCGTAAGCATCGGCCTTGTCGGCGCTTTCTTCCTGACTCGCTTGATGTCGAGCCTGCTTTTCGGTGTCTCTGCTACTGACCCTTTAACCTTCGCCTTGATTTCAGTGTTGCTGGCAGGAGTGGCTCTGGGAGCCTGTTTCGTGCCTGCTCGCCGCGCTACGAAAGTTGATCCGATGGTCGCGCTTCGTTATGAATAATCAATTTAAAATTACGAATTAAGAATTAAGAAACGAGGTCGCAAGAGCAATTCTTAATTCGTAATTGATTCGAGAGGGATGATGAGCACTTTGCTACAAGACCTGCGTTACGGAATGCGGATGCTGATAAAGCGTCCCGGCTTTACTGTTATAGCCGTCTTGACTCTAGCACTGGGTATCGGAGCCAACACAGCTATCTTCAGCGTGGTCAATGCAGTGCTGCTCAGACCGTTGCCTTACACGGAACCGGAAAGGTTAGTTCAATGCTACTGGCAATGGGCGAAAGGCGAAACTGAATCCGTAACAGCGACTGAATATACTTTCTGGAAAGAGCACAGCCAGTATTTTGAATCAGCCGGAGGCTTTAGCGGGACCAGTTCAGGTTTCAATCTTGCCGGTGGCGCAGAGCCGCTGCGGGTGCAAGGGATGCCCGTCTCGCAAGATTTCCTGCAAGTGCTGGGCATCAACCCGGCTCTGGGGCGCAATTTTTCATCTGAAGAAGACCGCCCCAACGGGCCTCGCGCGGCAATCATCAGCGACGGGTTATGGCGCAGTTATTTTGGCGCTGACCCATCGGTGATTGGCAGGCAGGTCGATCTGAACGGCGGAAGCTGCGACATCATCGGAATCCTGCCGCGAGGGTTTCAATTCGGCGCTGCTGTTGATTTGCTGGTTCCTCTGCAACTGAAAGTTAATCCAAAAGATCAGGGACACAACACAAGCATGGTCGCGCGGCTCAAAACAGGTGTCACAATAGAACAGGCGCAGGCCGAGATGGATCAGCTATTGCCTGAGTTCCGCGATGTATATCCTAATCACGCTGGCCCGACTGAAAAAGGCATCAAATTAATTGCCTACAAGCAGCACGTAATCGGCGATATAAGTCAGGTGTTGCTGTTGTTGTTTTCTGCTGTCGGGTTCGTTCTGTTGATTGCCTGCGCAAACGTAGCGAACCTCTTGCTTGCGCGCAGCGTCGGGCGCAACGGAGAGATGGCTATTCGTGTCGCTTTAGGCGCAAAGCGCGGGCGATTGATTCGCCAGTTGATGACTGAAAACCTGCTGCTTGCTTTGACGGGCGGCGTCGGCGGAATACTAATCGCGCTCTGGCTCTTGCCTGCGCTCGTGGCAATGAGTCCCGCAGATTTGCCGCGACTCGGCGAAATCAATCTTGATAATCAGGCAGTGCTCTTTGCAATCCTCGTCTCTGTTGCAACCTGTCTGTTATTCGGCATAGCTCCCGCCCTGCGCGCGGCGCGAGTTGACATCAATCAGTCGCTCAAATCTTCTTCGGGAAAACAGGGCGCACACGGGTTCGATGCGCGTTTGCGCGGGCTTTTGATCGTGGGTGAGGTGGCGCTTGCTATGGTCTTGCTGACGGGCGCGGCGCTGTTGATTAAGAGCTTCGTCAAGTTGAACGAAGTGGAGCTTGGGTTTGATCCGAATAACCTGACGACCCTGCAGTTGTCGCTGGCTTCTGACCGCTACAACAACGCTGCCAGTGTATGGAGCTTCGAGAATCAGGTTTTAGAAAAGATTTCCGCATTGCCCGGTGTCACATCAGCCGCAGTCGTTCCGGGTCTGCCAATGGAACGAGCCCTGAACATGTACATCACTCCTGCCGGTCGCGACGAAAAATCAGGCCGCTCAGTTGAATGTCGCGCGATAAGTCCTGATTACTTTCGCACGCTTGGAATTACTTTGCAGCGCGGGCGAGCTTTCACAGAAGATGATAAGCGCGGGACGGCTCCTGTAGTAATCGTCAACGAACGTCTCGCACAACTTTTCTGGCCCGACACTGATCCGCTCGGAGAACAAATTTTATTCAACGGCAAGAGTCAGGTTATCGCCGTAGCAAACAACATCAAAGAGAGAGGTCTCAACCAACCTGTCTTGCCAACCTTCTATGTGCCTGCGCCGCAAATGTCGGATGGCGCAACCGTAGCAACGCATCAATGGTTTATGACATCGTGGATAGTGCGCACGAACGGGCCTGTTGATCTCAGCACGTCGCTCAGAAATATAGTTAAAGAACTCGATCCGCAAATGCCCGTAGCTAAAATCCGCCCGATGACCGATGTGATCAGCAGTTCAATTTCGTTCCAGCATTTCCTGATGATGTTGATGGGAATGTTTGCAGGGCTTGCGCTGACTTTAACGGCGATAGGAATTTACGGAGTGTTGAGCTATCACGTCAGCCAGCGCACGCACGAGATTGGCATTCGCATGGCGCTTGGCGCACAGACTCGCGATGTGTTGGGCCTCGTTTTAAGACAGGGCATGGCGTTGACATTGATCGGCGTAGCGTTAGGGCTAGGCGCTTCTTACGCTTTGACGCGATTGATGGGGAGCTTGCTGTTCGGAGTGACGGCGACCGACCCCGTGGCGTTCATAGTCACATCGCTTGTACTGACAGGAGTGGCTCTGGGAGCCTGCGCAATGCCTGCTCGTCGCGCCACTAAAGTTGACCCCATAATCGCGCTTCGCTACGAGTGAGGCCGGGGAGGAAAAACATGGAGATATTCCTTCAAGACGTGCGCTATGGCGTGCGAATGTTGATGAAGCGTCCGAGCTTTACGGCTGTTGCTGTGCTGACGTTGGCTTTAGGCATCGGCGCAAACACTGCCATCTTCAGCCTGGTCAACGCGACGCTCATACGACGGTTGCCTGTTGTCGAACCCGAACGTCTGGTCAACGTCTTCAGCGGCGCTCCCGGCAGCGTCTTTTCTTACCCCGACTACGTTGAACTGCGCGATTACAATCAGGTCTTCGATGGCTTGATTGCATGGGGAGGCATCACGGCCAGCTTAAACAGCGACGGGCAAACCGACGGAGCCGATCTGGTGACAGGCGCAATCGTCACGGGCAATTTTTTTGAAGTGCTTGGCGTGAGCGCTAGTCGAGGTCGCGTCATCTCGTCTGAAGATGACAAAACGCCGGGCGCGCATCCCGTAGCCGTCATCAGTCACAGGTTATGGCAGAGCCGCTTCGGCGGCAACCCGAACATCACAGGGCAAGAAATACTGCTTAACGGGCAGAGCTTCACGATAATCGGCGTCACTCCTCCCGAATTTGACGGCGCGCAACTGGGCGTAACTCGTAACATCTATGTGCCGATGATGATGCAAGCAGTAATGCGTCCGCCACGCGCAGGTTATTCCGGCGAGATGAATCCCGACTTGCTCAAGGTGAGCAGCAATAGCTGGCTCTTTACCGCAGGCAGGCTCAAGCCCGGCGTGACTCAGGAGCAAGCGCAGGCGGCGCTGACCGCCATAGTCGAGCAACAGGAGCAGGCAAACCCGGACCCGAATCGCCGTCGCAGCATCCTGCTAATTCCTATAAACGATGGCGATCCCACACAGCGCGGGCAGATGATTTCAGCCGCGACATTGCTTATGTCCGTGGTCGGCGTAGTGTTGTTGATCGCTTGCGCGAATGTGGCGAATCTCTTGCTGGCTCGCGCTTCGGCAAGGCGCAAAGAGATTGCCGTGCGGCTGGCTTTGGGCGCGAGCCGAGGGCGATTGGTGCGGCAGCTTCTGACTGAAAGCGTAATTCTTGCGATGCTGGGAGGCGCTGTCGGTCTGATGATAGCGTGGTGGGCCATAGACGCATTGAAAGCGACGCCGCCACCGGCGGGCGCGCTACCGATGACGCCCGATTTCGCGATGGACACGCGCGTGTTGTTTTTCTCGCTCGCGTTATCGCTCGTGACAGGAATCATCTTCGGTCTGGCTCCGGCGTGGCGCGCGTCGCGGCCTGATCTGGTGCCTGCTCTCAAGGATGAAGCGATTGCGCTTGATGAGCGAACGCGCCGTCTGAGCCTGAGAAATTTGCTTGTGATCGCGCAGGTAGCTTTGTCTCTTGTGCTGCTGATCGCCGCCGGATTGTTCCTGCGAAGCTTCCAGCAAGCGCAAGCAATACGTCCGGGTTTCGACGCGGAAAAATTACTGATCGCGCCGCTCAACATCAATCTTCTGCGTTACACCAGAGCGCAAGGCCGCGAATTTTACCGGCAGGTGATCGAGCATGTCGAGAGCTTACCGGGCGTCGAGTCTGCAAGCGTTGCGCGAATAGTTGCGCTCAGCGGCGGCGGCTCTGTGCGCGGTTTGACGCTCGAAGGGCAAGAGGGGCCGGGCAACCAGTTTCGCAGCGAAGGCGGAGGCGTCACGGTAAACACCAGAAACTCTGTCAGCTCGAATGTAGTCAGCTTGAAATATTTTCAGACTATGGGCATAGCCTCTTTGCGGGGCCGCGATTTCAACACTCAAGACACAGAAGACAAACCCAGAGTCGTGATCGTCAATGAAGCTTTCGAGCGACTGCATTACGATGGCGCAGATGCGGTCGGTCGCCGGTTGAGTTTCGGCGGCGCGCAAGGCCCGTGGCAGGAAATCGTAGGCGTCGTGCGCGACAGCAAATATCTAACGCTTGGCGAAGAACCTGTTCCGTGCGTGTACCTGGCGCTGGCGCAGAATCACGAAACGGGTGTCAACCTGCACGTGCGCGCAACGGTTGACCCGTCGAGCCTGATCGGAGCAGTGCGCAACGAAGTGCAGTCGCTTGAAAAAAATCTCCCGGTGACTAACGTTCGCCCGATGACCGAAACCATCGGCAATTCGCTTTACGCCGCGCGAATGGGCGCGATGCTGCTGGGGATATTCGG
>DATEKX010000164.1:0-8983 GCA_035277165.1 Blastocatellia bacterium
CTGTGAAGCTCATCAAACAACCCCATGATTTCATGCGATGTTTGCGAGTCGAGGTTTCCCGTCGGCTCATCTGCGAGGATGATCGAAGGGTTGTTGACAAGCGCGCGAGCGACGGCTACGCGCTGGCGCTGGCCGCCCGATAGCTCGTTGGGCCTGTGATCCATGCGATTTTTCAGATCAACGCGCTCAAGCGCGCGTTTGGCCATTTCAATTCGCTGCGCTTTCGGCGTGCCGTTATAAATCAGCGGCAGCTCTACGTTGTGCAGAGCTGTTGCGCGCGGCAGGAGGTTGAAGGTCTGAAAGACGAACCCGATCTCTTTGTTTCGTATGTAAGCAAGCTCGTCGTCATCCATCTCGGAAACGAGTTTGCCGTTAAGCACATACTGGCCTGAGCTTGGAGTATCGAGGCAGCCGATCAGATTCATCAGCGTTGATTTGCCTGACCCCGACGGCCCCATGATGGCAAGGTATTCGCCGCGATCAACTTCAAAAGTCACTCCGCGCAGAGCGTGGACTTCTTCGGCTCCCATCACGTAAGTCTTCCATAATTCATCAGTACGTATGACGATATCGGCTCCGGGAGCCGTTCCAACATACTGCAATTCTTTTTCGAGCACAGCTTCGTCTACCATCGCCTCGCCTCTATTTGTATCCGAAGAATTTGCCATTCAATCAAGAGTTATAACTACGGGTTGCGTGTGTTAACTCCTAAGTCTTTGCGTCAGGCCCGCCAGTCTTGGCCTCGCGCTTGATCTGATCGCCGTCTTTTAGTGTTCGCAGAGTCTTGTACGGGCCGATGATGATCTCTTCACTCTCTTTCGGCCCGCTCTTAATTTCGATCTCCTGATCGCCTTTGATTCCGGTCGTCACTTCTACAAACTTTGCGCGACCGTTGTCAAACACGAATACGCCTTCGACTTCTTTCTTCTTCTGCGCTCCGCCACCGTTAGCCGCCTGCTCAGGCTGTTGGCTTTTATCGCCGGGCAGTTCGTGAGGAACTATAGCTTGCAGCGGCACCGTGAGCACATTGTCAGTCGTCGCTGTTGTAATGATGGAAGTAGCCGACATGCCCGGTCGCAATTTCGCAGCGATTTCAGGAGTCGGATTGAGCTTGATCTTCACCAGAAAATCTTTCGCTTCCTGCGAGTTTGCAGATGTAGTAATGGTCTGACCGGAACGAGTTATTGCTGACGCGCCTTTCTCGATAACATCGCCGTCAATCTCTACGTCGCCGAGCGCATCAACTTTTACTCTGGCCTTCTGCCCTACCTGCACATCTGCGATGTCCGTCTCGTCAACTTTGATCTCGGCGTTGATCTGAGACATATCGGCAACGGTCAACAGCGGCGTTGATGAGAAACTGGCAAGCGCGTACTCGCCCACCTTGACCGGGAGGCTCGATACCACGCCGTCAATCGGCGAGAAACGAGTCGTTTTATTCAACTGGTCGGCCTGCTGGGCGAGTTGGGCGCGCCCTTGCTCGACGCGCTGCGTCGAAGAATTGAGCACCGCCTGTGCCCGTTCAACGGCAAGCTCTGCGTCTTTGACCTGAACCTTGACCTGATTTATGCGCGACTGCTGCGCATTGACCAGCGCCTTGGCTTGATCCAGGCGCGACTTGTACTGATCGAATTGAGATTTTGTTATTATCCCTTTTTCCACCAGTTCTTCGTTGCGCTTGTACTCGTTTTCGTTGAACTGCAAATCAACTTTCAATCGCTCAAGGTCTGATTCAGCGGCGGCAAGAGCCGCTTTCATCTGATTGACGTTGTTTTTGGCCTGATCAACTGCGACCATCTGATTTGAAACGTCGGCTTGAGATACGCGAACCGATGCTTCGCCCGCCGAGACTGCGAAAGAAGATTGTGTCGGGTCTACCTTCACGAGCGGTTGCCCTTTTCTGACAGTCTCCCCTTCGGTCACGTAAATCTGCTCTACTCGGCCCGGCACTTCTGCCGTCAGGTTGTAGAACTTCACGGGGCGGATATCGCCCGATGCCGTCACTTTCGATTCAAGATGCGCGCGGCGTTCGACGCGACCGGCCTGCACAGGCTCGCCTTCTTTTTTCTGCAATGCTTTTGAAAGAACGATTATAGTAATTAGACCGACTATAACAGATGCTATAATCACAGTCTTCTTCTTGCGTGTTATCTGCATGAGAAGGGTATGTCCTCCGAATAGATTGTGCGATTATTCAACCGCCTCGTATTACGCCGCTAAGTCGTTACAGGTTTCAACAATTTTGTCTGGCTTCACACGAGTCGCATTATTAACTTATTAAATAGGCTCAACAAAATAAGCCAAATTTAATGATAACCAGTGTGATAAAGCGATGTCAAAATATATAGATGCCGGGACGGCTTCTTTCGAGGCCAGTCGCTTATTACAAAAAGCGGATTCAAACTGGAAGTAGCTTGTGTTATCCTGTTCTCCCGTTTGTATGGATGAGCCGATGAACAATATTGAGAATGCCTGCCCCATCTGCGGGGCGAGCGATAACGGGCCGGATGCGCGTTACTGCGAATCGTGCGGCTCAAAGATGGGGACTGCGCTGATAAAGCCGGTACCGCCGCCCAGCCCTTGCGAACTCGGCAAAGTAATCGCCGAGCGATTTTCCATCACATCTCTGCTGTGGACTGCGCCGACTTATAACGCGTACTCGGCCACTGCGCAGGATTCGCCCGGCGCTGAATACACGATCATAGAACGGCGGCTCATAAACGGCGACCCGATGGCAGGGCTTCTGCCGGTCGGCCCTGAGCAAACGAGCGCGCAGAGCCGCGTTTCCGGCAGTCTCGAAGAAGCCGCCGCCGCATTCGAGAGATTCGGATTGTATAAGCCGTTCGAGCACGCGGTCGAAGGCGAGACGAGCTATATAGTATTTGAGCAGATTCAAGGGCAGGCCGTCGCCCACATGGATCAGACCGACGAGAAGACAGCCCGCGCCATAGGCGTTCAGCTTTGCGTGCTGGCAGAGCAGTTTCATCGCAACGGATGGGTCTACAACGGATTCGAGCCTTATGGAATCGTCGTTGACGGGCAGTCGCGCGTGCGGTTGATAGGATTTGATCGCGCGCGTCAGGCAGTGACCGCAGTCGAAGACGCTCCTGTTTATCCGAATCGCGGGTATACTGCGCCTGAGTTGTTTGAAGAAATGGCTGTTTACGATGTGCGCTCGGATGTCTACTCGATAGGCGCTGTTTTGCAATACCTGCTGACGGGCGAGAGCATCAGCCCGGAAGAAAGCTCGTGCCTGTACCCGATAGCGACCGTGTTTCCGAACTTCGAGCGATTGCTTGCGCGCGCGCTTGCCTCAGACCCTTCGGAACGATTTCAAAGCGCAGCAGAGTTTCGTGAAGCGCTCGCGGATTTGAACCTGCCCGTCATATTGCAATCGGGCCATTTCACGGACGTTGGGCTGATACGCGAGTTGAATGAAGACAGCATTCTTGCTTTGAATCTGACGCAGTATTTTGAATCCGTCCAGACGCAGATCGGCATCTATATAGTCTCGGACGGCATGGGAGGCGAAGCCGCAGGCGAAGTGGCCTCGCGTGTCTCTGTGCGCGCGGTGGCCGAATGGGTGACGGATAAGCTCATATCGGCTTCGCTCAAGTCAACGCACGAAGAAAAGATCGCTGCGCCGACTCACACGGGCGGGCTCAGGCTCGCCATCGCAGACGGCCACGAGATGGCGACCACAGAGATGTTGAAGCAGGCCGTCTCTAATGCTAATCGCGAAGTCCTGGCCTACGCGCGCGCGAATCCCGAAGAGCGAGGACTGGGCGCGACGTTGACAGTCGCAATGATTGTGGGCGACGTGCTCACGATTGCGCACGTGGGCGACAGCCGTTGCTACTTGCTCACAGGCGACCGCTTAGAGCAGATCACAGAAGATCATTCTCTGGTTCAAAAGATGGTCAACACCGGCAACCTGTCGCGATCTGAAGCGCGCATACACCCTTATCGCAATGTGATATACCGTTCGATAGGCGCAGACGAACGTATTGACATAGACATTATCCGTCGTCGTCTTTCGAGCGGCGATGTGATTATGCTGTGCAGCGACGGATTGAACGGCATGTTGAGCGACGACCAGATAAGAGACATCCTTATGGTCAATCCCGACCCCTACACGGCGGCAAAAGAATTGGTTGTCGCAGCCAATGCCGCGGGCGGCGAAGATAATACTTCGGTCATCGTCGCGCGACTCTCCTGAATTGGGTAATGTGAAATCTCAAATCTGCAATTTCAAATCCGTAATCAAAAGTGTGACGCGATTTGTTACCCTGCATTCCATAAAACGTTACCTGCACGAATAAACGATTTCATCTTACATTGTTTTCTAATGACTTATTCCTACCCTAATTGGGTCTGAGGGCTGGCACAAGCATTGCTCCATCTACGCGCGTAGCTTCAAACAAGCAGCAGTCAGGATCAAGGGGGCGATGCTGACTGTTGGTTAAAAGAAGTTAAGGAGCTACGAAAAAGACTTGCAAGCTGCGAGGCCGGGATGACGGGGGCCATGCTGAACTTCGCAGCTTGCTTCGTTTGTAAATCACTCCGCACTCTTGGCGGTTCCCTCAAATCCTTAGACAGATTAAAAGGCAGGTAAGCGATGACGAACATGCAAAACCTCACAAAAGAAATCGGCGAACTGGATATGCTGATAAACGCGGTATCGAGCGAAATAGCCGAGCACATATCATCGAACGGACATGACCAAATATTGATCGAGATGCAGGAAGCTCTCGACGAGTTGCGGCTTGCGCGCGGTGTCAGGCTGATGATGCTTAGCGCATTCGACAGGCGCGTCAATCCTTACTCAACAAGAAACACGTATAACCACTCGCACCGCCGACCGTACAGGCAGCTTATGCGCGCGAGTTGATCGTCGAAACGGGCTTGAACGCTCTGTTGTCATCACCAATTTCTTTCGAGCACAGGTCAAGGCTTTTCACCTCACCGCTTGAGTACTGATTTCAGCCCCGAACAGGAGAATCACCAATGTCGAGCACCAGTCAAAGTTATCAAAGTGGGTTAGAAACAATAATCGAATCGGGGCGAGAGAACGCATTTCTGGCTTACGGCGACATCAACTTTTTATTGCCGCCCGAATCCAGCCCGTCCGATCAACTGGCCGAACTCGCTCTTCACGACGCGGATGAAAACATGGCCGAAGCCGCAGACCCGAATTCCATAGAAGACGACACCTTGAAACCTGCGATTGATGACGATTCGGAACTCGACCTTTCACCGGGGGATGCGGACAGAGCTTCTGATCCTGTGCGGCTCTACATGCGCGAGATGGCGAGCGTGCCATTGCTTACGCGCGAAGGCGAGATAATACTTGCAAAAAGAATCGAACGCGGGCAGCAGCGCGCAATAAAAACGGTCTCTCGCTCGCCGATTTCCATTGAGCACATACTCGCCATTGGTGACGGGCTTCGACGCGGCAAACTGAATATTCGAGACATCGTGGACTTCAGCGATCAGGAAGGCGTGACCGAAGAACTAGTGCAGGATTATCTGGAAGTTGCGCTGGAGCAGATGGCCGAAATCAAAAAGAACTACGCGCGCTCTCTCAGACTTGCAGAACGACTGCGCACAGAACCGAAGAGATCGCAGAAGCGTCCTCAAATCATTAACAAACTTGCACGCGTGCGAGTCGAGCTTGGGCGCGGGATGCGCGCTTTAGACCTTGCGCGGCAACAGCACGATCAGCTTGTCGCGCTCATACGCGAATCTGTAAATCAGGCCCGCGAAGCGAAGGCCGAGATCACAAAAGCGCGACGCGCGCTCGACACAAAGCGACGAAAAGATGATTTGTTAAAGCTCAAGCGCAGCGTGCGCGCAGCAGAGCAAAAGCTTGTTGAGGTGGAAGCGCGCTGGCACGTGAGCGCAGTCGAAATCGAACGCTCAAGTGCTGCCATAATCAAAGGAGAGTTTGAAGCGAGCGAGGCTAAGAACGAACTGACGGAAGCGAACCTGCGACTGGTCGTTTCGATTGCGAATAAATATTCCAATCGCGGGCTGCCGTTACTGGACCTGATTCAAGAGGGCAACATCGGATTGCTGAAGGCGGTTGATAAATTCGAGTGGCGGCACGGATTCAAGTTTTCAACCTATGCGACGTGGTGGATCAGGCAAGCCATCACGCGCGCGATAGCCGATCAGGCGCGAACGATTCGCATACCAGTTCATATGTTTGACACTATAAGCAAGCTGATGCGATGCACGCGCGGGCTTGTTCAAGAACTCGGGCGCGAGCCAAGCTGCGAAGAGATTGCAGAGCGAATGGAGTTGCCGGTAGCGAAGGTGCGTAATATTTTGAGAGTCGCGCAGCAACCTGTATCGCTGGAAACGCCTGTGGACGAGGAAGAGAGTTCGCATCTGGGCGATTTCATCGAAGACAAATCAATCGTCAACCCCGCCGATGCGCTCATCGGCAACAATCTCCGCAATGCGACGGACGAAGCTTTGCGAATGCTCACGCCGCGCGAAGAGAAGGTGATCAAGATGCGCTTCGGGCTTTGCTCGAACGGCAACGAGCACACGCTCGAAGAAGTGGGCCAGCATTTTTCGATAACACGCGAGCGCGTTCGTCAAATCGAAGCGAAGGCATTAAGGAAGCTCGGACACGCTGCGCGCTCACGCAAGCTGCGCTCGTTTCTGCAAGGCGCGCGGCTCTGCGGATAGCCTGAGACACTACTGAAAAGACAAGCCTCGAAAACTAAGCGCGACGGATTGATTTCAACTCGTCGCGCTTATCTTTTTTGCTCGCCTCGAAAAAAAATCCATAATCCATCCGAACCGATTTGCCAGTAGAAGGGTCATAATAGTCGTATGGCGGATGTGACGGAAACGGAGCGAGAAAGCTGGTGGGTGTTGCGCGCTCAGTCAGGAGACCACGAAGCTCTGAGCGCGCTGCTCAAGGCTGTTCAAGGCCCGCTCTTCCGTTACATCGTGAGCCTTGTAAGAGAACAGCCCCTGGCGGAAGACATACTTCAAGAGGTGTTTATTCGCATCTATCGCAAGCTGAAGTGGCTTGAAGAGCCTGAGATGTTTCGCGCGTGGGCATATCGGATTGCGACGAGAGAAACATTCAGGCATCTAAAACGGGAACGGCGATGGGCGGAACAAGTCAGAGATGAAAGCGCTTTGAAAATGATTCCATCCCCGCCGCCGCGCGAAGAGTTTGCGCCGGAATTACTCGACCGTCTCCCGCAAATGATTACCAGTCTCTCGCCCGCCAGTCGCGCAGTAATCGTGCTGTATTACTTGCACGAGATGTCGCTTGATGAAGCGGCTGCGGTGCTTCAAATCCCGCTTGGGACGGTCAAATCGCGGCTGGCTTACGGGCTTGCAAGTCTGCGCCAGCAGTTGAAGAAAAACAACGGAGGCCGTGATGTTGAACAGTGAAGATCAAAACCAAACCGAAGACTCGACCGCGTTCAATAGACTATTCAAGTGTGCAGTGATTGTTTACGCCATAATTGAATTTATTGTGATCGCGTTTGCCGTCTATTACAAGATCAGCCGTTAAGCAAAGGAGGCTATTATGTCGGACAAAGTAAATCTGGATCAGATTCGCAGCGAAGCGCTGGGACGCATCGAACAGAGCGAAAGAAGTTTCAAGCTGGCATTCTTCGCCGGAGCAGTTTTAGAAATGGTGTTTCTGGCTGCGTTCATTCTTACGGCAGACTTTACCAATCGCCTGCATCTGCTGTTGCTGATAGCGACTGTAGGAAGCTATTCGGTTATAGTGCTTGGCCTTGTAGCGCTGGGGGCGCATGCCAATCGCGGCACATTGCGCGTGCTGAAAGCGATTGAATTGCTGAAAGACCAGCTAAGAGAGAGTAGGCGTTGATATGAACATCAAGCGCGAGTAGCGGTCGAACTGGTCGCGGTTGTCGCTTGTGATGCTCGACTGCGCGAACGGGCGATAAGTCAAACCCTTGCGCTTGATGCCACGCGCTTCGTTGCGTGTGCGCTCTGGCCATGCGCGCTCAAGCAGGCTTCGCATTCGCGAGAAAGCATCATCCAATATCGCTTGAGGCGCGGCATTGTTTAACACTTTTATAGCCGCTTGAAAATTTTGATCGGCGCGAAACGAAAGATGCGAAACCAGCCCCGAATAATCGAACCCGTCAGCCTTGATGCGAAAACTGCTTTCAAGCGTTTGGCCGTAAACGTCAAGCATCGTTTCATCCGAGCGGTATTCAGCCATGTCGAGCACGCTCCCGGATTGACTGCGTCTTCCGCTACCGCCTTCGGAATAATCTATGCGGCTGTGTTTGAGCGCGCCGATTACCAGCAGCTTTATATCCGTCAGAGCTACTTTCATCACGCCTCCCGAATGACAGGCCTGGACAAAATTCTCGTCGAGCATGATCTTTCGCGCGCGAGTCAACTCTCTTTCAATTTTCAACTCTTCGTCGCCGATAACCGCAGCGCCCAATCCACAAGTGCGAACGAGCGCGGCAATCATCTCTGCTTCTTGCCGGTTCTGGCTTCGCGCAAGCGGCACGCGTTTGCCTGACGTGACATAGCCTCGCGCTTCATCCAATTCAATCTTAAGCGCAGCGGCGAGCGCGATTATGCTTTCATCCGAACATGACCGGGCAGGCTCAAGCACTGTGTTAAAGGCGTGCTCGTATCTGTCAATATTTCGCTGAGGCGGCGCAGATTCGATTTTCGTGATGGGCAGCGTCTCGCCGCAATAAATACACGCGCCGCGCGCTGTCGCCGTGCGTCGCCCGCATCGAGGACAATTCATCACATCCACAGTCAAGGTGTCTCGCTTTCTCTGGCGGGGGTTTTCGGGAGGCCGGGCGCGATTATAGCATAAAGCAGATGCCGGACTAGAGAATCTGAAATCTCGAATTTGAAATTTCAGATTCTCTGCCTGACCATTATTCATGCTACGATTCAATTGAATGAAGCTCCGCGATCTATTGACCCGAAGAAACATCATCCTGGC
>DATEKX010000165.1:0-5626 GCA_035277165.1 Blastocatellia bacterium
GACAGCGCTGCTCGGGCACGCTTACGCGGTTTCAGGAAAGACCGGTCAGGCTCGGCAAATGCTCGCTGAATTACAGCGCCCGGATCAGGGCTACGTTTCGTCATATCTGGTCGCTGCAATTTATGCGGGGCTTGGCGAAAAAGATCAGGCTTTCAAAATGCTGGAAGAAGCATACGAAGAGCGCGACATGTGGTTAGTAAATATCAAGGTTGACCCGGTCTTCAGCCCGCTTCGCTCGGATCAAAGATTCCGAGACTTGATCGAACGCACAGGGCTTGTTCCATAATCTCAGGGGGAAAACTTGTAGGGGCAGGGCTTGTCCCTGCCCGAATGGCCTATAGGCCATGACAGTCATCGCCTGTCGGCGATCCGGGCAACCACAAGGGTTGCCCCTACACTTGCTTGTAATTTGTTTTATATAGTTTCAATCAGCCGCGTCAGCAATGCGGCGCGGCGCGGAATGTCGCTGATGATTATGTGCTCGTG
Source organism: Blastocatellia bacterium (assembly GCA_035277165.1). GTDB lineage: Bacteria > Acidobacteriota > Blastocatellia > UBA7656 > UBA7656 > DATEKX01. Next base: position 487 of record DATEKX010000165.1, read on the forward strand.
TTCGGCGTGCGCGCCCGCGCCGTCAACTCCCAGACCATCAAGCACAGGAACTCCGAGCGCAGCAATGAAATTGCCGTCAGAGCCGCCGCCTACCGAGCCTTCCTTCAGTTCATAATCTATCTCTGTAGCAAGCCGCTTCGCCTGCTCGAAGAGCGCCGCTATTTCAGGAGTGCGAACGAGAGGAGGCCGATTGATTCCGCCGCGCACTTCCAGGCGCGCGCCGTCGAGCACAGGCTTGAGCGCGGCGATGGCTTCTGTAATGCGCGCGCCTTCTTCCGCAGTTTGATATCGCATATCAACCGAGGCAATCGCTTCGGCGGCGATGACATTTGACAACACGCCGCCGTGAATGACTCCGACGTTGAGCGTAGTGCCGCGCTCGTAATCCATAAGCTTGTTGATGGCGAGAATCTGATGGGCCATCTCTGTTATCGCGCTGATGCCTGAGCGCGGATCGTTGCCCGCGTGCGCAGACCTGCCATGCGCAATCAATTCAAATTCGCCTACGCCTTTGCGCGCAGTCTTGATCGTGCCGCCCGGAATCGGAGGCTCTATAACAAGAGCGGCGCGCGCGCGGCGGGCCTCTTCTTCAATGACCTCGCGCGAGAAATGGCTGCCCGTCTCTTCGTCGCAGGTCATCAGAAAAGTTACCGGCCTTTGCGTGCTTCGGCTCAGTTCTTTTATGGCTCGCGCAGCAAAGGTGGCTATCGTCACCCCTGCTTTCATGTCGAATATGCCCGGCCCGAATGCTCGCTCGCCTTCGACGCGAAAAGGGCGCACAGAGAGCGTGCCCAGCGGCCAAACCGTGTCGAGATGCCCGACCACAAGCAATTGCTTATCATCAAAAGTCTGCGAGTTGTGATTTAAAGCAAAACGCGCGCGCAACGTCGCGCCGTATCGAAGGTCGCTGAGTAAATCAACCTTAGCGCCCATTTCAGCAATGCGCTCACCAAGATTTTCAGCAATGCGCTGTGTTGCTTCCGGCTCGCGCGACATTGATTCCTGCTCGACGAGCCATCGCATAAATTCGAGCATCTCTGATTGACGCTCTTCAAAGTACGATAAAAGTGTTAAGCCGTTGTTGCTGTCAGTTTTCATCACAACAAGTTTTAGCAGAGGGAAAACCGCTCGCCAAGTGTGACCATCAGAAAGTTGGTCTAAATGTTTAACGCCGACCTCCTGACACTCGTTCGAGAGCTAAGAAGTCGGCGTTAAGTTATCGCTCGGCTATCGAGCCGATTTACTTTTTAAGCAGGCTGTCTATGATGGCAGCCAGATCATTCACGAAGTCCGAATTCGGATTGAACCCGCCGCGCGGTTGACCTTGCGGTTCGCCTTGCTGATTCAGCACGACGACCGTCGGAAGCTGCTGAACCTTTCCGCTGAAACGCTTGAACGCCGCTCGATTATTGTCGCGCAAAACGACGATTGAGCCCGTAGGCCCGCAAGCCGACTTGAGCTGGGCGTTGCTGGCTTCGGCGGGCGTGTTGACGCTGATCCAGTAGATGCCTACGTCTTTGCCCTGATACCTGTCGGATAAGGATTGCAGGGCTTTGATTTCATCGCGGCACTGCGGATCGTTTATCCCGCCAAATAAAACGACGGCCACTTTGCCGCGCAAACTTGACATGCTTACAGTTTGGCCGTCGGGCGAGAGAAAAGTGAAATCCTGTTGCGCGCCCGCTGTTACGGTCAGGCTCGCAACCATCACAGCGCCGATTATGATTGCTTTGATCTTCTTTAACATCGTTTTCCTCTTAAAATTTACCATTCAAAGTTATTCGACAAATTAGATGCGCCTCAGAGCCTTTTAGTTCGATTCGAGTGACAAGGCCAGCTTGAGATATAATCTTAACAGTTCCACCACAGGTTTTTCGATATGATTTCAGCAGTGCTTCTGGCAGCAGGCGAGTCGCGGCGCATGGGCGAGTTCAAACAGTTGTTGACGCTTGACGGGAAAACTTTTATCGAGCGTTGCATTGACAACCTGCTTGCGACTCGCGTCGGCGAGATAGTCGTGGTCACGGGTCATCGCGAACAAGACGTTCGACGCGCAGTTGAAAATCGCCCCATACGATTCGCGCACAATGCGGATTACCGCGAAGGAATGAGTTCGTCGCTCAAGTGTGGCGTCCGGTCGCTATCGAAAGACGCTCGCGCTTGTCTCATCGCGCTCGTGGATCAGCCTCAGATAAGCGTTGATATTTTCAACCGCATCATACGGGAATATGAAACCGATCAACCGCTGATAGTGATTCCAACCTGCGAAGGTCGAAACGGTCATCCGATAATTTTGGATTTGAAGCTCAAAGAAGAAATTCTTTCAATGGACCCTGCGCAAGGGCTGCGGCAAGTTGTTCACGCTCACTCAAGCGAAATCCGTCGCATCGAAGTCGCGCAAGAGTCGGTGTTGATGGATTTCGATCTCCCCGAAGATTACCGCCGAGCATTAAATAAGCGACAGTAGCCCTGCCTAACCATTCGCATCACCCGGCTCGCGACGGGCAACAGAAAGATTTCGCTTACTGCGCAAGCAACCTCGTACGCGCGCTTACATCTAACGCGAACGTCGAGACGTAAAGCAACGATTACGCTCACAACAACGTTACCCTGTGCGGCGGTTTTGATGGCAGTCTTCTCTGCGTAACGGCACGCGCGTTACGCGCTCGAATCGATCTCGTCGCAGGATCAGCCCATATGAAATAGGAACTACTCAGCAACCCTGTTGTCTAAGGAGAGGTGTGTTTATGCAAGTCAAGATAGGATATGTCTGTTTAATTCTGGTCGCGCTCGCAGTTTTTTCCCTTTCTGCTTCTGCGCAGACCGGGCAGGATAAAACTCTTTCGCCGTATTTCTTTGTGCAGGGAGACCCCAACGTAGATCGGTTGCCTCTCAAAGACACGCGGGTTGAAATAAACGTCTCAGGCATTATCGCCGACGTGACGGTGCTGCAAACATATCGAAATGAAGGCTCGCGGCCTATCAATGCGCGTTATGTTTTTCCGGCATCTACGCGCGCCGCCCTTTACTCGATGCGTATGCAAATCGGCGATCAGATTATAGTTGCCAAAATAAAAGAGCGGGAAAAAGCAAAGGCGGAATTTGACGAAGCCAGGCAGGCAGGCAAAAGCGCATCCCTGCTGGAGCAGGACAGACCCAACGTGTTTTCGATGAGTCTCGCTAATATCATGCCCGGCGATCAGGTTGAGATTCAACTTCGCTATACTGAGCTTTTAGCGCCAACCGACGGACTCTATGAGGTGGTCTTTCCCACCGTTGTTGGGCCGCGCTATTCCTCCCAATCGGAGTCCACCGCCGCATCTGAAGATAGCTCTGTTAAAACCCCGCATCTGCATCAAGGAAATAAACCCACGAGCACGTTTCACATTTCGGCGAGGATTTCAGCCGGTGTTCCCATCCGGGATTTGAACTGCGCTTCGCACCAGATGCTTCCGCAATGGCAGAGTCCGAGTGTCGCTCAACTTGTGTCGGATGATACCGACCCAAATCAAGGAGATCGGGACTTTATCCTGCGCTATCGTCTGGCGGGAGACAAAATCGCATCGGGCCTCATTCTCTATCAGGGTGAAGATGAAAACTTCTTTCTTTACATGGCTCAACCGCCTGTGCGGATAACGGGCGCGGACATACCCGTCCGAGAATACATTTTTGTAGTAGATGTTTCCGGCTCGATGGACGGCTTTCCGCTGAATACTGCCAAATCTCTTCTGCGCGATTTGATCGGACAACTCAGGCCATCGGATTTGTTCAACGTCGTTTTGTTCGCCGGAGACTCCACAGTGCTTTCTGAAAAGTCGCTTCCTGCGGACGGGCAAAGCATCTCTGACGCGATTCGTTTGATTGAACAACAACGCGGAAGCGGAGGAACCGAGCTTCTTGCGGCAATCCAAACAGCCATGAGGCTTCCGCGCCAAACAGACGTTTCGCGGAGCATTGTGCTCGTAACGGATGGTTATGTTTCAGGCGAGAAGGGAGTCTTCGATTACATACGCGATCATCTGGATCAATCCAACATCTTCTCTTTCGGCATCGGTGCAGCAGTGAACAGATATCTGATTGAAGGCGTGGCGAAAGCCGGAATGGGCGAGGCTTTTGTGGTGACTCAGGAAGAAGAAGCTGCAGCGGTTGCAGCCAAATTCCGGGAATACATTCAAAGTCCGGTTTTAACCGACATTCAGGTCAGCGCCAGTGGATTCGATATATATGATGTGCATCCGTCCCATTTTCCTGACTTGTTCGCCCAGCGTCCTGTGATTCTTTTTGGCAAATGGCGCGGCCCTGTAAGCGGGACTTTCGAGCTTCGTGGAAAAACAGGACAAGGAGATTACTTGACCAGTTTGGATGTTGCAGGGGTTCAGCCGGATGATGGAAATCGAGCGTTGCGTTATCTGTGGGCCAGGTCGCGCATCGCTGAGCTTTCCGATTATGGCTCCAAAATTTTAGATGAAGATCGGATCAGCAATATCACTTCACTGGGATTGAAGTACAACTTGTTGACTCAGTACACGTCTTTCATAGCGGTTCGCGAAGTCGTGACAAATACTCAGGGGCCAGCTAAGGATGTCAATCAACCGTTGCCCCTCCCACTGGGAGTTAGCGATCTGGCAGTTGGCAAAGACACGGAGAGCGGAAGCGAGCCGGAACTTATTTGGCTGATTACTGCATCCATAATGATCGCGCTGATGATGATCCTTCGCAGGCGGCGTCTTATATGAAACAGAAAGTTACCTGGAACCTGATAGCACAGTGGGTTGTCATTCTCGTGTGCGCGCTTGCGCTGAAGCTATACTACTCCAGCGCAAGCGCCAACGAATTGCGTTGGATTCTCGCTCCCACGACTCTGTTTGTCGAACTGTTGAGCGGTGTCTCGTTCAAGTTTGAATCTCATGCTGGCTACATCAACATGGATCGCAGTTTCATGATAGCCCCCGCCTGCGCGGGAGTTAATTTCTTGATCACTGCATTCTTGATGCTAACGGCGAGAAAGCTGTTGAGAGATGGGGCGCGAGACAAGGCTTGGAGATTCATTCCGGCGGCGGCTCTGATTGCTTATCTTGTGACACTTGTTGCGAATACTGTTCGCATCAGTGTTGCATTGCAGTTGAAGCAATTGCCGGAG
>DATEKX010000166.1:0-10924 GCA_035277165.1 Blastocatellia bacterium
CAGCGAATCTTTTCGCGAGACTGTTGGCAAGTACGGTAGCGTTGGTAGAGTTCTTGCTCAGTTAGATGAGGTTCTAGCTTTATAGGACTTGGCATTACTTCTACGTACAGCATCTCATTTTGTTATGCAAGTCGGTATAAGGTGAATGGAAAGTTATGAATGTCTCAGAAACTTGCCTTGGTTGCGGAAGCAAAGATGATCTTTATTTTGAAACTGTAAAAATAGTTCACCGCCCGCCCGATACATATATCGCTCTTTTGATTGGCGCATTTATTAATACTGTGGTCAGCTCGCTGCTATACGCCACAGGAACATCTCGGGTCTTTCATCTGTTCGGTTTCGCCGGTATGGGATTGGCTATAGGGTATTCCCATTCCAGAACTACATGGGCTAGCTGTCTGTTTACTTTTTGCAAATCCTGTCGGAATCGCTATGCGAACAAAGCATTCAATAGAATAGCCATCATAATTATCATTGTTTTAACTGTATTTGGAGGAATGATAATAACCTCGGCTGTAGCGGGTGATGATTACTTCCACGTTCCGTTTATCATAGCCGGAGTAATCTTTGCTGCCTCGCTGTATTATAAATTACTCGCTAAACCTAAATTTGTAACCATCGGCGAAAAGACTTCGGTTGTAAGCATTCCGGGCATAGGACTGATACAGATTGAAAATCCGTGGGATAAGCTTTAACGCACGGTTGCGGTTAATTGATTTTGCTATGTCTGAAGCGGGCGCGTCGGGCAACCGGCATACGAATGGCCCGGAAGCAGGCTTTCGCGTTTCATCACTACGCTGTGCGGAGCTACGCGAGAGCGGTCGCCGATGTCAGCGCCGTAAAGCAGCACCGCAGCGCTTCCCACCGTCGCGCCGCCGCGAATCCTTACATGATCAATCTTGAGAACTCTATCTTCAAAAGTGTGAGCCTGGAACTGACAGCTCACAGTCGCTCCGTCTTCGAAGTGCAACATATCCGGGTCAACGACCTGAGCAAACCCGCCTCCAAGTATCACGCCTCGGCCAATACGGGCGCCCATCGCTCGCAGATACCACGCAAGCATTAATGTCCCTTCCAACAGAGTGAGCGCGCGCCCCGCATAAAACGCCCACGCTACGTAAAGAAAATCCCAACGGCTGCACCAGCATGACCATAAAGGATGAATGCCCGGACGAACACGCCCCAGCAAACCCCACTTGAGAACGAGAACCAGAAGGCAGAAAAAGCCGATTGCGCAGAGGCTCACCAGAGGTATGATGCCCAACTGGAAAATCGGCTTTGAAAAGTTCGTTTCGGCTGTGGCAATCAACTTGTACCACGCAAGCAGCACCAGCAGCGGAATGATCGGCAGACCGAATCGCAGCACTTCCCAGAACACACGATCAAGGTAGCGAATCAAAGACGGCGCGTGCGTAAGACTGCGGTCGCATTCAACTATCTCGCGACGCGGAAGCTCGAACGGCGGATGGCCGAACCACGAAGTGCCGCCGCGCATGATAGTGTCATCTGCAACTGTGCAAATACCGAGCAAGACATTTTCAGGTAGCCGTTGCCCGCTCGCTATAACTACGTGATTGCCCAGAAAAGCATTTGTGCCAAGTTCAGTCTGAGCAAGCCGTACAGCGCCGCGATGGACTTGAGGCCCGCCGAGATAAATGCCATCGGCGAAAAAGCTCTCACCACCTATTTCAATCAATTCAGGCACGACATCAATGATGGTGCTGATCTCGCACCCACGGCCTATTTTCATTCCGGCCAGCCTCAACCAGACGGGCCACATCAACGTGCCGCTGAGCCATTTGCCCGCCGAATGAACAAGTCGCGGTTTTAACCAGACTCGCACATACGACATACTCCAACGACCGATTACGCCCGCGTGAACTCGTCCCATCGCTCTCATAGCTATGGCTTCGAGAATCACTTTGAGCGGCACTGAGAGCGTCATGATTAGAAGCCCCGTGATTAAGAACGTAAGATCGAATTCAGGTTCGGAGAACCAATTCAATGCGCTCTCAGAATCAATTCCGTGAACGAAAGCTATGGCGATTAATGGCAACACCAGCGACAGGGAGAGAAACAGTTCAAGTGCGAATCGCGACAAACTGAGCGCAACCGCATGCTTTAAAGGTGAAATGATTCGCGTTTGCTCAGTCAGCGCCGGTCGAGGCGGCGCGTGACCTGCGGGTTCTGCGGGAATGCCGTGCCAATGCTGGCCGCGAGGGATGCGGCCACCATCGGGCAAAGACGACAACGCGCTGAGATGAGCTTCCGGCTCAAGCACAGTGTTGCTGCCAACACCCGCCCGCACCTCTAACGTGCTGCCATTGCCTAAAGAGACCGAGCCGACGACCATCTGGCCGCCGTCAAGGTCTACGAGCCTGAGCGAAGCATCCTGGCTGATCGTCACATCATCGCCTATGTCGAGCAAATCCCATCCGCCGTGCAACAGGTTGACTCCGCGATGGATGTGAACACGATTGCCGATTCGCGCTCCCAGAGCGCGCAGCGCAAGGATTTGAAAAACAGTCCCTTCAAACAGCCTCCACGGCACGATTCGCACAGCTTGCTGCACCATCCAGTTGCGCACATAGAAGCTTCCCCAGACAGGCGCTCGCAGCGCGCGGTAGCGACCGATGAGGACTCTTTTAATAAGCACGACTAACAGCGCTGCGGCAGGCGTATAAATCGCCAGACTCGCTAACAAAAGGATCGGCCCTAGAAGAATGAACTCGATTAATCCCAGTTTGCGAATGAGAAAGGGCACAACATGAAAGGCCGCCGAGTAAGCGATTGATGAGACCGCGATCAGACCAGCGAGCAGCCATAAGTTTTGAATGGCTGTTACCAGAAGCGGACGGCCTTGCGGTCGCTCAGTCTCTTCTTTGACGGTTGCTTGCTGACTAACTTCTGAGCGCACCCGTTTGGCCAGCATCTCGACTGTGCGCGATTCGTAGAGATCACGGACGGTGATGGATTCAGTAGACGGCTCGTCGCGCAACAGAGAAATTAACTGAGCCGCATTCAACGAATCTCCGCCCAGATCATTGAAGAAATCATCGTGAATAGAGACACTGTTTTGCGCGCGGAGAATTTTGCGAAAAGCCGCCTCTACTTTTTTCTCCATATCATTTCGCGGCAAAACAGATTGCCTGGCCCCGTCACGCTCTTGAGTTTCGATAATGGGGAGCGCTTTTCGATTCAGCTTTCCTCCCACGGTCTTTGGCAACTCAGAGAGAATGGCGAAGCGGCTCGGAATCATGTAGACCGGCAGCACTTTTCGCAAAGACGATTTCAACTCATCAAAAGACAAAGGCTCGCGGCCCTCTTCGAGCACGACAAAAGCCACGAGCGTTTGCTGCGAGCCGTCTGCCTGAACATTGCATATAGCCTCGCGCACGCCACCGCATTCTGCGAGCCGCGATTCAATCGCTTCTAGTTCTATGCGATAACCGCGTAGCTTCACCTGAGAATCAATCCGGCCATGATAGAAGAACGAGCCGTCTGAGTCGCGGTGAACCAGATCGCCCGTTCGATAGATGCGCCCGAACAGCGGATGTGTGGGAAACTTTTTAGCCGTGAGTTCAGGCTGATTGTGATAGCCGCGCGCAAGCCCGATGCCGCCCAGACAAAGCTCGCCCTGCTCGCCGTCAGCAACTTCTTCAAGCGCCTCGTTCAAGACGCGGGCCTCAAGACCTCGAATGGGACTGCCTATGGTGATAGGCTCTCCTTTTCTGATGCGGCCCCGCAATGCGGTCACAGTGCATTCGGTCGGGCCGTAGCCGTTCACCAGGCGACGCCCCACAGACCATAGGTCGGTCACGTCTCTCGGCAGCGCCTCGCCGCCGACATAAAGAAGCGATAAATCGGGCAGCGCTGCTTTTGGGTCTTCGCACGATGTAGTGCGCAGCAGTGTGGGAGGCGGACATAAAACTGTGATGCGTTCGCGCTGAAGCCAGGGAATCAAATCCGGCCCAAGCCGCGCCGTGTCGTCGTCCATCACTACGACCGTTGCTCCGACGGCGAATGCGAGCCATATCTCTTCGAGCGATGAATCGTAAGCTGCAGATGAACTCTGACCAACGCGGTCGTCCGGCGAGAGATTGAACTCTTCCATGTCCGAGCCGACAAGATTTGCGATGCTGCCGTGTTCGATCATCACGCCTTTTGGTCGGCCCGTCGTTCCAGAAGTGTAGATGATATAAGCCAGACTGTCGGGCGTGAGCCACTGTGGTGGCATAGGCGCAAGAGCGGGCCTTTCGGTTTGAGCCGTCAGGTCTGCAACATCGAACACCCGCCCATCGGCAAACCCGAAGTTTCTGGCGCGAGCCAGTCCCGCGCTATCAGTAAGCAATGCTACGGCTTCGGAATCCCTGAGGATGTTGCGCGCCTGTTCATCGGGGAAGCTCGCGTCTATACACGTGTAAGCCGCGCCCGCTTTCAGGACTCCAAGCTGACTGCTGTAAAGATGTTCTGTGTTTCGAGGGAGAAGAATTGCCACGACACATTCTTTCGTTATGAATGTGCGAAGAAAGGCGGCCAACGCATCGGATTGTTGTTCAAGTTCTGCGTAAGTGATTACACGCCGGTCGGGCCGGTTGATTCCCGGCGGAATATCCAGAGCAGCACGCTTGGGCCATTGGCGAGCGGCCCTCTGAAAAAACTGGTGTAAGAAAAGATACCCTTCCGCGTCCGGCGTAAACTCATCTGATATGGTTTCAGCGAACAAGCTCATCCGTATTCAGCTACCTCATGGCGGCAAAGTGGTAACAAGGAACCGCGAACAGACACGCACCTTACCTGATTCGGCAAAGACGGGGGTTAGAAACTGCCGCAGTCAGAGAAAGCTTTCGCAGCGACTCGAATTGGATTTACTGGAATGCTTAACGTCGCAAACCCTGGGAGTCTTGCGCACATCAGCAGAAGCAACCGAATTCCTGCATTTCAATTGCTTCTCGAACAGCACGCATTATGATTGATATAGTCTCTAGTGCTCAAGCTCTGGGAGTGTGTTTTGAAAATAAAATTGAGACCAGAGTAATAATCTTGATCCTTGACTCGTGCAAAACGGCTCTGATATACCACGCGCGGAGAAAAATCATGACAGGCATAACATCATTCGGCGCATACATACCTTATTACCGGCTCGCGCACAAAGACATCGCGCGGGCATGGGGCGGAAAGGCTTCGGAAGACGAACGCGCTGTCGCCAACGTTGACGAAGATTCGATCACCATGGCTGTTGAAGCTGTGCGCGATCTTTTGTCTAATCGCGATGGCAATGAAATTGACGGCCTCGTGTTCGCCACTACGACTTCGCCTTACAGCGAGAAACAAGCCTCTGCGCTCATTGCTACGGTCGCAGACCTGCGTCACGATGTGAGGACTGCAGATTATACGAACTCCCTGAGATCGGCCACCACAGCCATTCGCGCGGCGCTCGACTCTGTTGAATCGGGTTCATCTTCTAACATCATCATCACAGCGGCAGACACGCGAATGGCTGCGCCGCGCTCTGCCGCAGAGCGACTATTTGGCGATGCGGCTTCGGCTATCGAAGTGGGCCGCGACAAGGTTATCGCAAAATTGATCGCAAGCCATTCGACCGTGGACGAGATGACAGACCTGTGGCGCAAAAACGATGACCAGTTCGTTTCCGGTTGGGAAGAACGTTTCTCTGTGACGCAAGGCTACCAGCGCGTCGTCAGTCAGGCAGTCGGCGAATTATTCGAGCGTAATGCTATCGGCCCATCTGAAATATCGAAAGCAATCTTTTATGCGCCCGATCAAGGCGCGCTTCGAAGCGTGGCTAAAAATCTGAGGCTTACGGCAGAGCAAATTCCCGATCATCTTTTCTCGCGAGTCGGCAACACGGGCGCGGCCATGCCGATGCTTGTGCTTTCATCCGTGCTCGAAGAAGCGCGCGCGGGAGAAAAGATTTTAGTCACAGGTTACGGCTCAGGTTGCGACGTGCTTCTGTTTGAAGTGACGGACGAGATTTACAACGCTAAGTCCGAGTCGCGCAGAGGGGTCAAAGGGCATCTCGCATCGCGCGCCAGCCTCGGGAGCTACGAGCGATATGCGAAGTTCCGCGAGTTGATCGAAACGGAAGCGCCGCGCCGCCAGTCGCCTTCGGCTTCCGCTCCGCAAATCTGGCGCAGGCGCGACGACATATACAAGTTTCGCGGCTCGCGCTGCCTGGACTGCGGCAAAGTCCAATACCCGCAACAGCGCATCTGCATCAGTTGCCAATCGAAAGACAATTTTGAAAGCATGCGCCTGACCGACAAAAAAGCAAGGCTGTTTACTTACACGATTGATTTTTTGAACGCCGACCCTGACCCGCCGACTGTGATGACTGTGATTGATTTCGATGGAGGCGGGCGAGCTTATCTGATGATGACGGATCGCAACCCTGCCGAAGTGAAAATCGAGCAGGAAGTAGAAATGACCTTCCGCCGAATGTATGAAGCGGAAGGCTTCACGAATTATTACTGGAAGTGCCGCCCCATCAGATGAGCTTGAAGAGAAAGACTAAACCTTGTACATACCCGGCTCAGGATGAATCCACGGGTGACGATACTTCCGCGATAACAATCTATTCGCCTCGTCATCTCCGATTACTTGCTGCTTCTGCGCGTCCCATTTCAGCGTCCGCCCAAGCTGTAGCGCGACGTTGGCAAGGATACAACTCGCTGTCGAAATATGGCCTTCCTCAATGCTGGCAACCGGACGACTGCGCGATGCGATGGCTTGCAGGAAATCTTTCATGTGATGCCTGATGGCAGGGGCGACGTGCTGTTCCAAATCTTTTTCTGTTTTGTCCTCAGGATACTCTTCCAACTCGTATTTTACATCGCGGTGGACAGGCGAGCCCTGATTTATCGGGGTAAAATCATAGCTGTGTACGCTGACCTTTAGCGTGCCCTTGTCACCATAAAATGTAGCACCCCATGGATACTTTTCATCGCTCGCATGTCCCCAGGTGCGGTGTTGCCATACGACTGTCAGATCGTCAAAGTCAAAAGAAGCAGTTTGAGTATCCGGTATATTTGCTTTGCTCCGTTTGTCTATCAGGATTCCGCCGCTGGACGAGATGCGCTTAGGCCAGCCCAGCCCCATCATCCACCGAACCATATCGAGCATGTGTATGCACATATCGCCCAGTATCCCATTACTGTATTCCGCGAATGCCCGCCAACCTCTGGGGTGTACCAGACTGTTGTATGGCCTCATAGCCGCCGGGCCAGTCCACATTTCGTAATCCAGATATTGCGGGGGCGCGGAATCAGAAGGACTCTCCGTTGTGCGCATATGGTAGTAGCAATATATTTCTACCAACCCGATCTTACCCAGCTTGCCTTCGCGTATTATTGAGTCGCGAGCATCCATGATGTGCGGAGTGCTCCGCCGTTGCGTGCCTACCTGTACAACTCGATTGTGCTTGCGGGCGGCAGCGACCATAGCCTGTCCCTCGATAACATCGAGGCTGATGGGCTTCTGCACATAAACATCAGCGCCAGCCTCGACAGCCGCAATCATCGGCAGCGCATGCCAGTGATCAGGCGTGGCAATGAGCACTATGTCAAGGTCTTTCTCTTTGAGCATTGAGCGATAATCGCTATAAGTCCGAGGCACTTTTCTGGATGCCTGACGCTCGGCAACCATCGCTGCGGCTTCGGCCAGCATCCGTTTGTCAACGTCGCACAGCGAAACGACCTCAACCGGAGCAACCTGGATCAGGCGAAACAAGTCGCACTTGCCGTACCAGCCAGTGCCGATCAGTCCCACACGCGGCTTGCGGTCCGAAGATTGAGCGGCGTAGAGCCGCCTTGCGGACAAGAGCACTGCGGCGCTGCTTTTCAGGAATTGTCTGCGGTCCATAACGTGAGCCTATCACAGGAAACTTAATTCGCGCACCGCTGAATGCGTCTGTTAGGCGCGAGGTTCAAAATAACCTTGGAACAAACCTTTTCCTCGCGCGTCTAATCAAAACAGACTGCCGAAAACAAGGCTGATGACTTGCAAGACGCGCACCTGTGCCGCGTTCTCAATCCTAGAAGCTTTCCGTCAGCCGTGCTCCTCAGTCTTATCAAAAAGGAGATTCGCATGAGAACTATGAAAAGTCTCGTGGCGGGCGTTCTTCTGACTGGACTATCGCTCGCCTGCCTGCTCTCTGGCCGCATGATCGAAGTGAAGGCGGAAAAGACAGCGACCGCGCAAGCTCAAAATAGAGTCGCCATTAACGCAACGGCCAACCCTTTGCACCCTGCCTGGCGAATAAGCTCGGCTATCAGTTTCAACAATCTGACCGTCTTTCCGGTTGTATCGGATGAACCGACCAGCACAGACGAATTCATCACGCTCGACGAAGGGCTGCGCTCAGGCAAAGTTATAATCACAGAGCTTGGCACAGATGGCCGCTCGCGCAGGATTCGACGCAATCGAGTTAGCGACAACGCGGACGTGAATAAGCTCGCGGTTACGAACAGGTCAGGCAAAATGCTTGTGCTGATCGCGGGCGAGTTGTTGGTCGGCGGCAAACAAGATCGCATAGTAGGCAACGATTGCATCGTCTCTTCTACAAACAAGCCTGTGCCGATCAATGTCTTCTGCGTAGAGCATGGCCGCTGGTCCGAAGAAGCATCATTCGGCCAAAGCCGCAGTGTGGCGAGCGGCACTGGTGATGGCCCCGGAAGCGGCGGCGGCGTTGGCAGCGGAGTAGCTCCACCAATGGCGGCAATAGCGATGCCGAACCTTCGCGCTAAAGCTCAAGCCGATAAGAGCCAGTCCGCAGTCTGGAATGAAGTCGCAAAAGCGCAAACGGAAAATGTTGTTGTAACGGCGACGGGCGACCTCACGAGCGTTTATCGAGACAAGCGCGTGAAGGGCAAGATCGATTCCTATGAGCGAGCGCTCAAAAACAAGCTTTCAGCAGCCAATGTAGTCGGCGTAGTTGTAGCCATAGGCGACCGCATAATCTCTGCAGACGTATTCGCAAACCATTCGCTGTTTCAAGCCTACTGGCCGAAGATGCTGAAGTCTTACGCGCTCGAAGCGCTCAACTCGTCCGCAACGAACAAGCAGGAAGTCAGTCGAAGCGATGCCGAAGGGTTTTTGTCGCGCGTTCAGGGTGAAAGCGCGACAGACGATAAGCCGGGCGTATACAAATTAGCTGAGAATCAATCGACCAAAGATGCCAGCTTTGAACTTCAAAGCGCCTCCAGAAAAGCAACGCTCGTTCACTTCAATCGAGTGAGCAAGCAATAATTATGAAGGGGTGAGGGGCGAGCATCTGTTTGCTTTTTCACCCTTTCACCCCTCCATCACTTCACGCTTTCACCTCTTCGCCTCCCGCCTGAGCTTGAAATTACCGCCAGATATGGGTAGCTTACACGCTTGCCAAATGTGAGCTATCACTGATGCCTCACACCTTGCGCCAAACGACATTGCAAATGAAAGGAAAACTTTGATGCAAAGAGTCATTGAATCCTGGCATAGCCCCAGCCTGAACCGACCAATGGAGATTGTCACCTACGGGGATTATGGTTTCCCTCTGCTTATGTTCCCCACAGCGGCGGCGGACTTCCTCGAATACGAGCGATTCTATGTGATTGATTCGATCAAAGATGCCATCAACTCAGGAAAGGTCAAAGCATTTTCCATAAACAGCATCAACCGCGAAGGCTGGCTCAACTCGCAACTGCACCCGCGAGATAAAGCCATTCGCCAGGTGCAGTACAATGATTACATCACGCGCGAAGTCGTGCCTTATATCTGGAATAGCTGCCAGGGGCGTTACGGCATCATTACAGCAGGCGCGAGTCTCGGCGCATTTCACTGCGCGAATCAACTCTTTCGCCGCCCCGACCTGTTTGATGGAATGATTGCAATGAGCGGCTCGTTCGACATTCGCGGTTACTATAAAGGCGATTACTACGACGACAACGTCTACTTCAATAATCCTGTTGATTACTTGCCGAACATGGATGACAACGCCGTCAGCCAGCTTCGACAGAAAAAACATATTCACATAGTCACAGGTCAAGGCTCTTACGAAAATCCCGATGCTTCGCGAAGGCTCGCAGGCATTCTCAGTCAGAAGGGCATTCCTTACGAATTTGATTTATGGGGATACGATATGCCGCACGACTGGCCGACCTGGCGAGACATGATGAAGTATTATCTGGCAGAAAAGTTTTAAGAAGCATCTTTCGGAGGCGCGAAGTGAAGAAGTTATTTATTGTCTTGCTGGCCGCAGTATTGATGCCTCCGGCATTTGCTCAAACGCCAAAAAACGATCTCGGAGAAGATGCTCTGAAGGGCAAAGTGCGAGGTGTGATAGCCCAAAGCGCGAGAATGTCTAAGGGCGGTTACTCTATGGAAAGCCCGCAGTTGTCAAGCACGGCAAACTATGACGAGCAAGGCAATCTCACGGAGCACGTTCTTTATGACTATAGAGGCAATATAAGTCAAAAAACCGTGTACAAGATTGTTGACGGGAACAAAACTTCTAAGACTGAGTATATCCATCACGACTATAACCCGCCTCCGGCAATGGCTGCGCCATCCTCTGGCAGAGCTAAACCTCGCGACCCTCGATACGATACGAAGTACAAATACAAATATGAGGGGAACAAGGTTGAGCGCACCATCTATTTTAACAATGGCGTCCAGGGCAATAAAGATGTGTCAACTTATGATGAAAAGGGAAACATCATAAAAATGGAACGCTACACGCCTGATGGAGCGCTCAATTTCAGTCGCACATCAGTATTTGATAAACAAGGCATTGAAACAGAAAAGTCTTACTACAACAGTGACGATAGCCTTGGCGAAGTCTACATGTATACGGATTACGAAATTGATCTGAGAGGCAATTGGATCAAGAGAAAAGCATGGCAGAGCAGAGGTAATAAAGCGAACT
>DATEKX010000167.1:0-2933 GCA_035277165.1 Blastocatellia bacterium
CGCTCTGGGCTTTATGCTGTCGCTTGCTTCGCAAGCTGGGGGTCGAACCGCTGCGCCATTCAAAACCCGCTCTAACAGAGCAAACACGAAAGCGGGAAGCAATGAAGACGAGACATCTTGAGCAGTTGCATTCACTCTTGAGAATAATGATTCCGCTTGCTCTGCTCTGTTCCGTCTCTGCCTCTACTCAACGGAATTCAGCAGCTAATCAAAGCCTCACTGATCTCAAACGAATGTTTCAGAATCCGCCGCCGGATTCCAGAATCATGATGCGCTGGTGGTGGTTCGGCCCGTCCGTTACCAAATCGGAAATCGAGCGCGAGATGCGATTGATGAAAGAAGGCGGCATCGGAGGATTTGAAGTTCAGCCCGTCTATCCGCTCGCATTAGACAGTGTGAGTTCTGGCATCAAGACGCTGCCATTTCTCTCCGACGAATTCATTGATGCGCTGCGATTCACTTCTGAAAAGGCGCGCGAACTGGGACTGCGTTTCGATTTGACGCTCGGCAGTGGATGGCCTTATGGCGGGCCGCAGGTTTCTGTGAACGAAGCGGCCAGCCGCCTGCGCGTCGAGCGCGTGAAGCTTATGCAGTCTGCGCGGCGCGTGCCTGTGCCGAGCATTGCTAACGGTGAAAAGTTGATAGGTGTCTTTTTCGCTCGCACTCTGGGAAAAGAGATTGTGCCTGAAAGCGTGCGCGAGATTGACGACATCAAAGACGGCGTGGTTCGACTGCCGGAAGGTTTTGATGGCTCGTGTGAAATTCAATTCTTCATCGCAAGCAGAACCGGCATGCAGGTGAAGCGCCCGGCGGTCGGAGGGGAAGGATTCGTGCTCGATCACCTTGATCGTTCAGCAACTGAAAATTATCTGAAGAAAGTCGGTGATCGCCTGATGCAGGCATTTGGCGATCAGCCTCCGCATGCGATTTTCTGCGACAGCCTCGAAGTGTATAACTCCGACTGGTCGAGCGATTTTCTGGAAGAGTTTCACAAACGGCGCGGTTATGATTTGAAGCCGCATTTGCCCGCACTGGTCAACGACTTTGGGACAAAGAGCGTCGCCATCCGGCGCGACTGGGGAAAGACGTTGACCGAATTGCTCAACGAGCGTTTCCTTGCGACCATGCGCGAGTGGTGCAAACGCAATCGAACTTTATTTCGCATTCAAGACTATGGCGTTCCTGCGGCTGCGCTTTCGAGCAATGCTTATGCTGATTTGCCCGAAGGCGAAGGCTCGCAGTGGAAGAGTCTCAGTTCAACGCGCTGGGCGTCTTCGGCCAGTCATCTATACGGGCGGCGAGTGACTTCTTCAGAGACATGGACGTGGTTGCATTCGCCCTCGTTTCGAGCAACGCCGCTCGACGTGAAGGCCGAAGCTGATCGCCATTTTCTGCAAGGGATCAATCAATTGATAGGGCACGGCTGGCCTTACACTGCGGAAGGCGTCGAATATCCCGGCTGGCGTTTTTATGCGGCGGGCGTTTTTAACGAAAAGAATCCGTGGTGGATCGTCATGCCTGATCTGTCGCTTTATATGCAACGCCTCAGTTTTTTGTTGCGACAGGGGCGACCGGCTAACGATATTGCGATCTATTTGCCAAACGACGATGCGTGGGCGAACTTCACAAACGGCAACACGAACATGATCGAAGCATTGCGCGAACGGCTCGGCCCGAATTTAATTCCTCGTGTGCTCGAAGCCGGATACAACTTCGATTTCTTTGACGATGATTCAGCAAAACAAGTAGGTCGCATCGAAAAGGACGCGCTGATTCTGGGCGAGAACAGATACAAAGTTGTGATTCTGCCATCAGTTGAACGCATACAGCCTGAGACTCTTCAAAAACTGAGAGAGTTCACTCGCGGTGGCGGCATCCTTATAGCCACTCGGCTTAGGCCGCTCGCTGCGCCGGGGTTTCAGGCGACCGAAGCCGACCACCAGAAAACAGCCGACCTCGCGCGTAGTCTTTTTGATGGCGCATCCGCTACGTGTCGCTTTGTGATTGATGAAACAGGTGAACTGGCGAGCACTCTGACAAGCTTGCTGCGTCCCGATGTCGCGCTTTCACCCGTAGCGCCGGAGATTGGCTTCATTCATCGCAGCACCGCAGAAGCAGAAATTTATTTTCTGGCTAACACCGGCAATACGCCGCATAAAACAAAAGCCACGTTCAGAATTGAAGGAATGGAACCCGAATGGTGGGACTCGATGACCGGGCGCAGCAAACCAGCGACGGTCGTCGCGCGCGATGCCAGCGCGATTTCAGTCGAGCTTGCACTTGAGCCTTATGAATCGCGTATTCTGGTTTTCTCACGTCACGCGCGGCCCTTACAATCTGGCACATCGGCAACCGAGACACAGCAAGCGGAATTTGATCTGAGCGCCGACTGGCAGGTGACGTTTGGCAATGACGCGCCGGTGAAGATGAACAGTTTGCTTTCATGGACAGATGACGAAAACACGCGCTACTACTCCGGCGTGGTCACTTACGAAAAGAGATTCAATCTTCCGCTTAACTTTTTACGCGAAGGAGTTCGCATCAATCTGGATTTCGGTGAAGGCCATCAGGTATCGGCGGCTCCGCCAAGCTCGCGCACGCCGGGAATGCGAGCGTTGTTTGAAGGGCCTGTGCGCGAAGCGGCGATTGTTATTGTGAACGGGCGTCGCGCTGGCGCTGTGTGGTGCCCGCCATATTCTGTTGATGTCGGAGAGCTGTTGAAGAGTGGCGAGAACCTGCTCAGGATAGAGGTGGGCAATACGGCAATCAATCACATGGCGGGGCATGCGCTGCCCGATTACAGGCTCCTCAATCTGCGTTACGGAGAGCGATTTCAACCGCAAGACATGGACAAAGTGCAGCCCGTGACCTCTGGGTTACTAGGCCCGATTCGTTTGATCTCGAAAGCTAGATGAAAAGAATTTACTTTAGAA
>DATEKX010000168.1:0-3505 GCA_035277165.1 Blastocatellia bacterium
CGTTTTCAATCAGGTTGATGGCTTCGATTGAAGCCGTGACGACAGATGGCGGCATGGTGTTCGAGAAAGTATAAGGGCGGGATTTCTGGCGCAGGAACTCGATGAGCGGCGAGCGGCCCGCGATGAAGCCGCCGGATGCGCCGCCTAACGCTTTGCCAAACGTGCCTGTTATCACATCAATCTCGCCATAGACGCCAAGCTCTTCGGGCGTGCCGCGCCCTGTGCGACCGAGCGCGCCCGTCGCGTGCGATTCGTCAATGAATAAAAGCGCGTTGTTCTCTTTTGCGATAGCGACAAGCTCGACCAGCGGCGCAAGCAAGCCTTCCATCGAGAACACGCCGTCGGTCGCGATGATCTTGATGCGGTAATTTTTGTCGCGGTCTTCCGCGAGCATCTCGCGCAGATGATCGAGGTCGCGGCTGCGATATAAACGCGAGACAGTCGGCTTTGCAATCTGGCGGCACAATCGCACGCCATCGATGATGCTGGCGTGATTGAGCATGTCGCTGTAGATAACATCTTGATAATCGGTCTGCCCAAAATCGTTAGCCAGGAGCGCTGTAAAGAACGCTTCGTTGGCGGCGAAACAGGATGAATGCAGTATCGCCGCTTCGCATCCAACGAACTTTGCAATCCTTTGCTCAAGCTCAAGGTGTATCGGCTCAGTCCCGCAAAGGAAACGCACAGACGCCATGCCGTAGCCCCACTCGTCCAGTCCTCGATGTGCGGCCTCTTTGACGCGCGGGTGGTTGGAAAGTCCCAGATAATTATTCGATGCAAGCATCACTACGCTGTGGCCTCCGACCGAAACAGAGCTGCCCTGCTCGCTTTCGAGCGGCACTTCGTATTTGAATGTCATTGCTTCCTGGATGTTTTCTAGTTCGCGGTCGAGCGTCGTGTAAAGTTCGCTGAGGTTCATTTCAAGCTCCTGATTATTTCAAAATCGAAAGAACATCTAGCTTACCCGCCTCGCGCTCCTTCTTCAAATGGACAAAATCATAAATCGAAATTTGAGTCTGAAGCCGCATATCAGTTAATGTCTTATGGAATAATCCTGATGGTTGTAGTCATACATCTTTAAGTACCGTAGACAAGGGGTGTAATATGAAAATCATTTCATTAAACGTCGGGCTGCCGCGAGAGATAGTCTACAAAGATCGCAGCATCGTAACGGGAATATTTAAAGAGCCTGTCGAAGGGCGCATCCGCGCGCGGCGGCTTAATCTTGATGGCGACCGGCAGGCTGATCTCAGAGTTCACGGCGGAGCGGAAAAGGCCGTTTACGCTTACCCGTCGGAGCATTACGACTACTGGCGCGCCGAGTTGCCGGATATGAAACTTCCATGGGGAATGTTCGGCGAGAATTTTACAGTTGAAGGCTTGGATGAAAAAAAGGTCAACATCGGCGACCGCTTTCGCATAGGCGATGCCTTGTTTATGGTGACTCAACCGCGCATGCCGTGTTACAAGCTGGCGGCGAAATTCGAGCGCGACGACATGATCAAACGATTCCTGCGAAGCAGGCGCACGGGGTTCTACTTTTCAGTAATCGAAGAAGGCGAAGTCGGCGCGGGAGATGCAATCGAGCTTGTAAGTAAAGACGAGAACAATATTACAGTTACAAACATCACTCAGTTGTATGTCGGCAAAGGTAAAGATCAAGACTTGTTGCGCCGCGCTGCCGTGCTTGAAGCATTGCCTGCAAGCTGGCGCGATTATTTTCGTGATCGAATAGAAGAGCATTGATGAGAGACACAGTTGATAGGAGGCTCAGCAGATGGCAACAAAATATGACGCGATCATCATTGGCACGGGGCAGGCGGGGCCTTCGCTTGCGGGGCGGCTTGCAGACTCAGGAATGAAAGTGGCGGTCATCGAGCGCAAGCGGTTCGGCGGCACCTGCGTCAACAACGGCTGCATCCCTACGAAGACGCTCATCGTAAGCGCGCGCGCTGCTTATGTCGCGCGGCGCGGCGCGGAATTCGGAGTGATGACGAGCGGGCCTATCACTGTTGACATGAAAAAAGTCAAAGCGCGCAAAGACGCTGTTGTGCGCCGCTCGAACGAAGGCGTGGAGAAGTGGATGAAGACCACCGAAAATATCACGGTCTACGAAGGCCACGCGCGATTCGAGTCTTCGCACACTGTTCGAGTCGGCGATGAATTGCTGGAAGCTGAAAAAATATTCATCAACGTCGGCGGGCGCGCATCCACTCCTGCGATTCCAGGCCTCGATCAAGTCTCGCACCTCAACAATTCAAGCATGATGGAAGTGGATTTTCTGCCTGAACATCTGCTCATCGTCGGCGGAAGCTACATCGGTCTGGAGTTCGGCCAGATGTATCGTCGCTTTGGAAGTGAAGTCACGATAGTTGAGAAAGGGCCGCGATTGATTGCGCGCGAAGACACGGATGTTTCTGACACAATCAAAGAGATTCTCGAAAACGAAGGCATCAATATTCATCTCAACGCCGAATGCATAGGCGTAGAGCGTGACGGCGATAAGATCGCGATGAACCTGAATTGCGACAGCGGCGAAAAAATCACAGGGTCTCATCTGTTGCTTGCAGTCGGTCGCGTCCCGAACACGTATGATCTGGGTTTGGAAAAAGCAGGCATCACAGTAAACAACCACGGCTACATTCAAGTGGACGATCAGCTTCGCACCAACGTCGAAGGCGTGTATGCGCTCGGTGATTGCAACGGGCGCGGCGCTTTCACTCATACTGCATACAACGATTTCGAGATCGTCGCGGCTAATCTGCTGGACAACGACCCGCGCCGCGTCAGCGACCGCATAACGGCTTATGCTCTCTACATTGATCCGCCTCTGGGCCGAGGCGGAATGAGCGAAGCCGAAGTAAGAAAATCGGGGCGAAAAGCTCTGCGCGCGAAACGAGCTATGGAGCGCGTTGGCCGCGCATTCGAAAAAGGCGAGACTCAGGGATTCATGAAAATCCTTGTGGACGCCGAAACGAAAGAGATACTGGGCGCATCGCTATTGGGCATCGAATGCGACGAGATCATTCACATCATACTCGATGTGATGTACGCCAAAGCGCCCTACACTGTGATCCAGCGCGCGATGCACATTCACCCGACAGTGGCAGAGTTGCTGCCGACTATGCTCGGCGAGTTGGAACCTTTTGAATAAAGCGAGATATGGAAACAGTTCACCGCAGAGGCGCAGAGGTAATAAAAAGTTTTTCTCTGCGAAATCTCTGTGTCCTGCGGCGCCTCTGCGGTGAATAGACTTTTTGAAAATCACTTGTTTCCGCCGTCGGGCGCGAGGAAAAGTTTGACCGCTTCGTGCGAACGCACCATCTCGAATCCTCGTTCGAACTCTGAGAGCGGAACCGGCTCGCGCGTGATGATCTTTTCGAGTCGCTCTTTCAGTTGCGACTTTTCAGAAGCGAGCAGATCGAGCATCGCATGCCATGTTTCGAACATCCTTCTTCCAAAGATGCCTTTGATCGTAACGCCTTTCCATACGGCGTACTTGCCG
>DATEKX010000169.1:0-4416 GCA_035277165.1 Blastocatellia bacterium
CTCCTGCCGCGCGAAATGCGAAGTCTGAGATGGAACTTCAACGGGCGCCGGCCGGTGCCATATCCGAGCGACGCTCCAACTCCGGCGACTATTTCAAGATAGAGACGGCGAGCCACTTAGAGAAGGCGGAATTGCTTATGAGGTCGTTCAGAAATATTAAACCATCGGAAGACCCGACGGCCTTTGATGTTTCATACGAAAAGCAATTTTCTAAACAACTGCTTGCCGATAACAGGCGGCTGCGGCGCAGCGCGGAAAATAAAAGGGTTCTACCTATTGAAGATTTGCTCACCGGCATCGAGCCTCTGCTTCTTGATATTGCCAACTTGCCCGACAAGCCTGCCGAAGACGACGTGCGCTCTATAAAAGAGTTGATTCAAAAGCAGGAGGTCGTGGCCGCGCTGCAATTCTATTCGGCGAAAGCTTCAGGCCGGAATTATTGACGAGGGATTAGGAGAGATTGATGTTGAAGATCGCACACACCAGGAATTTTATAACTCTGGCACTGACGGTCGTAATTGCCGTCTGGTGGTTCAACGTAAGGGCAGAGGCTCAGGGGTTTGAGAAGCTCAACGCTATAGTCCAGGCATCGAGCTCTGCCGACGAAGCCTCGAAGGCTTTCCGCGAGGCGAGGGACTATATCAAAGACGGCGAATGGGCGAAGGCGGAGCAGACGTTCCGCTCTCTCGTCACGAAGCACCCGCAACATAAAGACGCGGACGCCGCGCTCTATTATCTGGCATTCGCTTTGAAGAAACAGAACAGGCTCCCCGAAGCCGATAAGACGCTGGAGCAGTTGATAACGGAGCATTCGACTTCAAGCTGGATCAACGACGCGCGCGCGATGCGAATCGAGATGGCCCCCAAGCTCAATAACAACGACGCGATCATTCAAGGGATAAAAGAAGAAGATGAAGAGATGAAGCTCGCCGCTTTGCAAAGCCTTTTCGAGTCGCGCCCTGAGCGCGCGATCAAAGTAGCGGTGGACATTCTCAAGCCCGGCTCACGGTCGAGCGCCACTTTGAAAGAGGGGGCCATCATGCTGCTTGCCGATTCAGAAAGCGCGGAAGCAGCGGCTGCTGTCCTTGAGATCGCGCGCAGCGAAACCGATCCGAGGCTGCGCCGGAAGGCTGTCGAGATGCTCGGTGAAGTGAAGGGGCCGGACGTGATAGAATTTTTAAAAGATCTCGTGATGAAGTCTTCCGATAGAGAACTGGTGCGCGCGGCCATAAACGCCATCACGGAGCACGAAGGGCAGCAACCGCGCCTCATCCTGCTCGATGTCGCGCGTTCGAGCGCCGACGCAGAGTTGCGCGCGATGGCCATATCGGAATTGGGCGAGCATGGCGATGAATCTACTGTCGACGAACTTATAAAGCTGTTTGAGGCGGAAAAAAGCGAAGATGTTCGCAGGCATATAATCTCTGCCCTCGCAGAGATCAACAATGAGCACGCGCGGGCGAAGATTATAGAGATAGCCCGTTCCGCCGCCGATGTCGAGATGCGCAGAGCGGCCATTAATCATATCGGAGAGCGGACGGATGACCAGGCCGCAGACACCCTCGCGCAGTTGTACGACGCAGAACGCGACGAGGAGATGAAGGCAAGGATAATCGAAGCGCTCGGCGATATGGGGAAGAAGCGCGCGCTGAAAAAGCTCGTGGAAATAATCAAAAGCGACACGCCCGCCCGGCTGAAGAAAAGGGCAATTCAGGCGCTGAGCGAAAGCGACGACCCTGAAGCCATAAAGTTTATTGAAGAACTTCTAAAGAAGGGCAACTGACATTGCGCGACGGAGTGTCCCCGTTGATGAAAGGAAGGTATCGAAATGATTAAGTTTATGACGGTCGTATTTGCGCTGCTTGTTGCAAACGTCGGAGCCGGGCACACGGTTCTTTATCACAACTACGACGTGGATGCCGGACAGGCAGGCTCAAAGGCGAGCGCCAGCTCGGATCAAACCGCGCGCTTCACGCCGGTCGAAGGCGCTGATTTGAAATCCCGGCTCGCCGCCGCAATCAAACAGGCGCGCTCAAGCTTGAAGCAGTCACGATTCTGGACTGCCTATGCATTCGACGTCAGGCCCGGCGTCGGGGTTGATATTTTGATAGTAGGATCGGGAGGCTCAAGGGTAGACATAGGCGGGGTAGTGCATTCATCTTCCAATCAATACGAAACCCGTAACGTGGGCGTCTTTCTGTTGCACGAGACGGACGGCAGCCAGATCGCGCGCACCGAGGTCTATAACCTTGAGCGGCCCCGCGATTACAGCGGCTACCCTGTATACTGGCTTGGCCGCGCGACGAACGACGAGAGCTTGAGCTTTCTCAAGAATCTGATCGCAACGACGCGGTCGTCCGACGTGGCCGAGAACGCGACGGATGCGATAGGCTTGCACGACGACCAGCGCGTCGAGGGGATGCTGAAGGAAGTGATTAAGAGTTCGTCCATTGAAAAGGCGCGAATCACTGCCGTCTCCTGGCTCGGTAATTTTCCAGGGCAAGTAGAATACCTGGCCTCCATCGTGCGTAATGATCGCGAGAGCGTTGAGGTGCGAAAGGAAGCTGCCGATGCTCTGGGCGACAGTCGTGACGCAACGGCGCTTTCGTCTTTGCAAACGCTCTATTCGGACGTGAACAATCGGGAGGTGAAACGAGAGATCCTCGATTCAATCGCGGAGAGCAAGGACGAAGCCGCTGCGGTCAGATTCCTGACCAAGGTCACAGAAACTGAGCCTGACCGGGAGTTGAGGCGAGAGGCGATAGACGGTCTCGGCGAAAGCCGCGACCCCGCGAGCCTGAAGACCCTCGAAAAGTTAATCAACGATTCGAACACAGATTCCGATCTGCAGGAGGAAGCTGTTGATGCTATAGGTGAAAAGGAGCCGGACGTGGGTGTGCCTCTGCTGATGAAGATCGCGAAGACGCACAAGAGCATTAAGGTACGCAGAGAAGCGATAGATCACCTGGGCGAAATTCCCGGCCAGCTCTCTTTTATGGTTGATGTTGCGCGCAACGAATCAGAGAACCCGGAACTGCGTAAAGAAGCTATAGAAGCTATAGGCGAAAGCCAGGACGCGGAAGCGATAAAGACGCTCCAAACGCTCTATTCGGATATTACCAACCGCGAGGTGCGTCGAGAGATTCTCGACGCAGTATCGGAGGGCCACGACAAGGAAGCTGCGCTTAACTTTTTACTGAAAGTAGCGCGAAGCGACGACGATCGTGAAATACGACAGGAAGCTTTGTCGGGGCTTGCCGAGATCAACGATGATCGGGCCATAGATGCGATGTCGGAACTGTACGGCAGCGAACGCAACGAAGATATGAAGGAAGAGATAATCGAAGCGCTCGCGGAATCGAACACGAAGCGCGCTTTGAGAAAGCTGATCGAAGTGGCTAAAAGCGACCCTTCGCCGAAGATGAGGCGCAAGGCCATCGAAGCGCTAGGCGAAAGCGACGACCCCGAAGCCGCAGAGTTTCTGGAAAAGATCATCAGGTGATTGCCCGAAGAAGAAAGTTTAGATTTGAGGCCTATCTGCACTGCAGATAGGCCTCAAATCTACCCCTCATCAAACAGATTTATTTATATTTTAGTAAATCTGAAATCTTCGATTAGCGCGCGTTCAGCGACCGGCATTGTCAGTTCAACAATCTAAAATCTGAAATTCAGCTTCTTGGTGATGTAGACGCTGCAATTCGATTAGATCAGCAGATAATTCTTCTTTCAATGGAGAGAGCTGTAGTGTAACAGTGTGTTAATTGCTGAATCAGTCGCTTGTGAAACCTCAGAAGACTCAAAGTCCAGATTGCGTACCACATTCGGGGCACCTGAGGATGGCGCGGCTCCTTGATTCTTTTTTCAGTTCTTCTGCTAAAACCGAAAAATGCCTTTGGCATTTCGGACAAATCGGATGCCCGTCACGCGAAATCTTCGCCACTCTGACATCAAGCATATCGTACATCGGATCGTTTTTTATACCTTTATTCTTCTTGGGCCAAATACGAAAAAGGTTGCGTAGTCTCATTCCTTCCCCCGTTAACAGCAACGATTTCATAACTCAGTCGTATAATTAAATGCTCTTAATCATATAAGACGTAAAATCTTCACAAAATAATGTAAATTATTTAACGATGATTGAACTTGATATGAAATTATTAAATGTGTTGTTTTCAAGATGGATGAAAAGGAATAAGGATAACCGGCTAAATGCTGCCGCTGTTAATCACGGATGAAACAAAAATGGCAATCGGCCAGCATTTGATCGAACCACTATCAACATTCTGCTAAATCAGATTTCAGTTTCCGGTTTGCCGGAAAGCATCGCTAGTGGGGCCTTCATTATTTATCGAAAAACGGCTGAATCGCCTCTTTTTGACGCCTCTTGGGAGTGGCACACCGGGTGCACTAAGCCAG
>DATEKX010000170.1:0-6380 GCA_035277165.1 Blastocatellia bacterium
GCGCCGTTTTTCGCCTGCTACGTTTTGCTTTCGCCGCTCAGTTGGAAAGCGCATTTCGTCGCGCTGATTTTCCCCGTAGCTATTTTGATCGGGAAAATATTTTCGATAAATAACGAGCGATTCCGGCGCGTGATTACTGTAGTGTTGTTCATCGCGTTTATCGTCTTCACGCTCACTAGCCATCGGTTGATCGGCAAGTCCGCCGCCGGATGGGCCGATTCGCATTCGTTGATTTGCGCGGGCGCATTACTCATCTTTTTTACGACAGTGACGGTTATTATGCGGCGGAAAGAGCAGGGAAATGAGATAATCTGAATCAAAGCACGATTGGGAGTTGAGCGAATATGAGCGTCAAAGTGCGAGATGAAAAAAAAGCTGTGAGCAGTTCAGGGATTGAAATGAAAACGGCCTTTCGGCCCGAAGATGCGCGGATTGATTACGAGCGCGACTTGAATGATCCGGGCGCATTTCCGTTCACACGCGGCCCGTACTCGAATATGTATCGCGGTAAGCTATGGACGATGCGCCAGTATGCGGGTTATGCGACGGCGGCTGAATCTAACGCCCGCTATCGCTACCTGCTCGCGCAAGGGCAGACAGGGCTCTCCGTCGCTTTCGATTTGCCGACGCAGATGGGGTACGACTCTGACCACACGCTTGCACGCGGCGAAGTGGGCAAGGTAGGAGTCGCCATTGATACGCTCGACGACATGGAGCGTTTGTTCGATCAGATACCGCTCGATCAAGTCTCCATCTCGATGACGATCAACTCGACCGCCGCGATTCTGCTTTCGATGTACATTGCCGTAGCGAAGAAACAAGGCGTACAGCCTGACAGTATTTCAGGCACGATTCAAAACGATATTCTCAAAGAGTACATCGCGCGCGGAACGTATATTTATCCGCCGCGCCAGAGCCTTCGCATAGTGACTGACATCTTCGCTTATTGCGCGCGAGAAGTTCCGCGCTGGAACACGATTTCAATCTCCGGCTATCACATACGCGAAGCAGGCTCGACCGCAGCGCAGGAAGTCGCTTTCACTTTGGCCGATGCCATTGCTTACGTGCAGGCGGCTGTAGACAGCGGACTCGACGTTGATGCTTTCGCCCCGCGCATCGCTTTCTTTTTCAATTCGCACAACCAGTTTTTAGAAGAGGTCGCAAAGTTTCGCGCAGCGCGACGCCTGTGGGCCAAGATCATGCGTGACAGATTCAATGCGCGCGACCCTCGTTCTCAAACACTTCGTTTCCACGCGCAGACGGCAGGCTCTTCGCTCACGGCGCAACAGCCGGAAGTCAATATCGTTCGCACGGCGATTCAGGCGCTTGCGGCAGTTTTAGGAGGCGCGCAATCGCTTCACACGAATTCGATGGATGAAGCATTGGGATTGCCCACTGAACACGCGGCGCGAATTGCTTTGAGGACTCAACAGGTGATCGGCTATGAATCCGGCGTTGCGGACACGGCGGACGCGATGGCAGGCTCATACGCGATAGAGCATTTGACGAACGAGATAGAGCGGCTCGCCGCTGACTATATCAGCAGGATAGATGATATTGGCGGAATGCTTTCGGCAATTGAGTCGGGCTATGTCCAGCGCGAAATCGAGAACGCGGCTTACGATTACCAGCGCGAAGTCGAATCGGGCAGACAAGTGGTCGTTGGGGTGAATCGCTTCACGATGGATGAAGAGTCTACGGTTCCTTTACTGAAGCTCAACGAAGAACTGGAGCGCGAGCAAATTGAAAGATTGAAAGCTGTGCGCGCTCGACGTGATGACAAGGCTGCGCGCGAATCGCTCGATCAAGTCGAACGATCTGCGCGAACATCAGAGAACCTGATGCCGCACATCATTCGCGCAGTTGAAAGTTATGCCACGCTCGGAGAAATATCCGACCGCCTGCGCGCAGTATTTGGCGAATACACGGGCGCGAGTTATGATTAGTCAATCGCTTACCTCTTCGTTTTCCCGGCTTAAAGAAGGAGACTTGTATGGCAAGCAAACGATCAGAACCTTCATATAGCGTAGAAGAGTATCTGGCGATGGAGCGCGCGTCCGAAGATCGCCACGAATATATAGATGGCTACATATTCGCGATGGCAGGCGAGAGCATCGAGCATAGTCGAATTTGCGTCAATCTCAGCCGCACTCTCAGCACGCAGTTGCTAGGCAAGCGTTGTGAGGTATTGTCACCAAACATGAAAGTGCGCAGCGGTTCTATCTTAAACACACGCAAAACGGCAAAAGGTTTGTTTTCCTATCCCGATGCCGTTGTAATCTGCGGAGAGCCGGAATTTCATGATCCGCACCGCGATGTCCTGATAAATCCAATGGTGATTATCGAAGTTTTGTCTGAGTCAACTGAAAGCTTTGATCGTGGTGTGAAGCTACTGCGTTATCGCACTCATAATCCTACGCTTACTGATTATCTACTCGTCTCGCAATCTTCTCCCTGGATTGACCATTTTCATAAGGACGCCAATGGCGAATGGATATACTCCTCCATCTTAGGTTTGGACAACAGCCTTAATATCGCCTCGATTGATTGCACGCTTCGGCTGGCGGAGGTTTATGACCGCGTCGTGTTTCCGCCGGAAGAAGATGAAGAGCAAAACGAAGATTGACTGCTTGACAAAGAAACGGGCGGCCATTAGAAAGAGGCTGCACCAGTGGATTGCAAAAACCATTTCACAATCGGAGTTTGAGATGAAACGGCTACGTGCGCCTTTTATTGCCATCGTGTTGATGTTATCGAACAGTTCGCCTTTGCTCGCGCAACAAAAAGATTCCAGCGCAGAACGAGCGCGAAAAATCCATTTCTCTTCCATCGTTTTGGACACGCACATTGACACTACGCCGAAACTGCAAGGGGATTGGAAATTCACAGAAGAGCATAAAGACGGAGCCATTGATTTGCCGCGCATGAAGAAAGGCGGACTCAATGCGCTGTTCTTTTCGATCTATATGCCGGGCACTGTAACGGGGCCAAAAGCTGTGAACGATTCAATCGAACGCATCGCGGCAGTGCATAAGCTCGCAGCCGATATGCCCGATCAAGTGATGGTCTGTGTGACAGCCGAGCAGGTGCGAAAGGCGCGCAAAGAAGGAAAGCTAGCCGCGCTGATGGGCATGGAAGGCGGCCACATGATTAACAACAGCCTGCCCGTGCTCAGAATGTACGCCGCGCTTGGCGTTCGATATTTGACTCTCACTCATTCAGTGAATACGGATTGGGCTGACTCTTCGACAGACACGGCAAAGCACAACGGGCTGACCGATTTCGGCAAGGATGTGGTGCGCGAGTTGAACCGTTTGGGCGTGATGGTTGACATCTCGCATGTCGCGGACAAGACATTCTGGGATGCGTTGGCGGTGAGCCGCGCGCCGATGCTTGCTTCGCATTCGTCTTGTCGCGCGCTTTCCGATCACCCGCGCAACATGACGGACGAGATGATAAAGGCGCTCGCAGCAAAGGGCGGCGTTATTCAAATCAATTACCTCGACGGTTTTATTGACAACGATCTGGCGCAGTACAACAAAAAGCGACAGGCTTTGATGCGCGAAATGGAAGCTCAGTATCCGGGCAGGGAAAACATAGCGAAACGCCGCGAAGAAGCTACAAAGCAACTCGGCGTGCCGCCGAAAGTGAGCTGGGAAAAGATTATCGAACACATTGATCACGCCGTTAAACTTGTCGGCGCAGATCACGTAGGGCTAGGCTCGGACTTCGACGGCGGCTCGATGCCGGTCGGAATGGAAGACGCTTCGAGCCTGCCCAAAATTACCGAAGCTCTGGCGCGCAAAGGCTACAGCGAATCAGACATAAGAAAGATACTCGGAGAAAATACGTTGCGCGTGCTCAGTGATGTCGAGCGCGTCGCGCAACGGTTGAAAGCTCAGGAAGCAAGAGGCCAAAAATAATCGGTTGATACGGGCGGCACCACTGACAAGCATCGAATGAGCGACAACATTCTCGAAATCGAAAACCTCAGCACGCATTTTTTCACGCGAGCAGGCGCGGTCAAAGCGGTTGACGATTTGAGCTTCAATCTGCTGCGCGGCTCGACGCTCGCCTTAGTCGGCGAATCGGGCAGCGGGAAATCCGTCACAAGTCTTTCAATAATGCGGCTCATAATGCAGCCGGGAAAAACAATCGCGGGCCGGGTCTTGTTCAATGGCCGCGATTTGATGAAGCTCGATGCTGATGAGATGCGCGAGATGCGCGGGCGCGAAATCGCAATGATCTTTCAAGACCCGATGACTTCGCTCAACCCTGTCTACACGGTCGGCGACCAGATAGCCGAAGCCATTGAACTTCACGAACGCGTTTCGCGCAAACACGCGTGGGCCAAGGCTGTCGAGATGATGCAGCGCGTGAAAATCCCAGACGCCGCGCGGCGCGCTAAGGATTATCCTTACCAACTGTCGGGCGGGATGCGACAGCGCGTTATGATCGCGATGGCGTTATCGTGCAATCCTAAATTGCTTATCGCGGACGAACCGACTACGGCGCTCGACGTAACGATTCAAGCCGAGATCCTCGATTTGATTAAAGGCTTGAAAGATGATTTTGATCTTTCGGTGCTGCTTATCACGCACGACCTCGGCGTCGTTGCGGAAACGGCAGACCGCGTTGCGGTGATGTACGCCGGGCGCATAATCGAAGAATCGCCTGTCCGCGAAATTTTTCATGGCCCGAAGCACCCTTACACGGAAGGGCTGCTCAGGAGTGTGCCTCGACTGACCGAAGAAGGAATAAGACGGCGGCGGCTCGAAACTATCGAAGGCACTGTGCCGAGCCTTCTTGATTTGCCCGCAGGTTGCAAGTTCGCGCCGCGCTGTTCGTATGTGATCGAAGATTGCACATTGATTGAGCCAGCGCTTGTTCAAATCAACGAAGAGCATCTGGCGCGTTGCATTCGTTTCGAGAGCGTTGGGGATGAATCGGCAAAGACTCACCCTGAACGCTCAGGCGGCGCGCGGGCGGCGAGTGTGGAATGATTTGAAATGATGAATAACGGAAATCTGGTCGAGGTGAAAAAACTCAAAAAACATTTTCCGACCGGCGACGGGCTGTTCGGAGCAGGCGGCGATACGGTCAAGGCCGTTGACGATGTCAGCTTCACAATTCGCCGTGGCGAGACGTTCGGCCTTGTAGGCGAATCTGGTTGCGGCAAATCAACTACGGGCCGATGCATGCTTCGGCTCATCGAGCCTACATCGGGCGAAGTCTGGTTTGACGGGCAGGACTTGCTCTCTCTCGATTCAAAAGAGCTTCGCGGGTTGCGGCGCGAGATGCAAATAATCTTTCAAGACCCTTACTCGTCGCTCAATCCGCGAATGCAGGTCGGCGAAATAATCGCAGAGCCGCTCGTCATTCATCGCGTAGGCAATCGAAACAAGCGACGAGATCGCGTTGCCGAATTGCTCGGACTGGTAGGACTGAAATCCGAGCACGCTACACGTTACCCTCACGAGTTTTCAGGCGGCCAGCGCCAGCGCATAGGCATAGCGCGCGCCCTCGCGCTCAATCCGAAATTCATCGTGTGCGACGAACCTGTTTCGGCGCTCGATGTGTCTGTGCAAGCGCAGGTAGTGAACTTGCTTCAGGATTTGCAGGAGCGTTTAGGGCTGACTTATCTTTTCATCTCGCATGGGCTGTCGGTGGTCGAACACATTTCGACGCGAGTCGGGATCATGTATCTCGGCAAGCTGGTTGAAGTAGCATCGAGCGAAGAGATATTTCATAACCCTCTGCACCCTTACACGAAGGCTCTGCTTTCGGCGATTCCTGTGCCTGACCCTGACGCAAATCGCGAGCGTCTGCCGTTGACAGGCGAGATTCCGACCGCTATAAGTCCACCGTCGGGTTGCCGCTTTCGCACGCGCTGCCCGATGGTCGAGCCTCGTTGCGCGGAAAACGAGCCGCAACTGGTCGAAGTAAGCCCAGACCATTTCGTTGCGTGCATGGTCGTTGCCCCTGATGAGAAAACGTAATGGTAATAATTTCTCCGTTGATTGAACAACCGATGCCAAGCCTGATCGGTATGATATGGCACATTCAAATGCCTGTGTGATAATATCCCGCCGAAGCAGGCTCAGTCATCAGGGAATTTTGCGGAAGCAATATAAAACTTTAATCAATCACAAACTCGCTGTGCTTTATTTTAGGGGCTTCTGAAATATGAACAATGTCTTCAGGAAATCACGGCCTTCCGAAGCGATCAAAGTATTTTACTCATATGCCCACGAGGATGAAGTTTTAAAAGACAAGCTGGTAAAGCATCTGAAGATTTATGAGCGATTGGGCATAATCCGCGCCTGGCATGACCGTAAGATTATTCCCGGACAAGAATGGTCATCTGAAATTAACACACA
>DATEKX010000171.1:0-7222 GCA_035277165.1 Blastocatellia bacterium
CGAATATGGTCGCGCTGCTCGATGCGATAAGCGAAGGCCGACTCGATGCAGAAGTCGCACTCGTCATCAGCAACATCGAGCATGCTGCGGGGCTAGTGCGGGCGCGCGAGCGCGGCGTTGAAACTCTGTTCATCAATCACAAAGGCCGGACGCGCGAAGAGCACGACATTGAGATAATTCGAGAACTGAACCGCCGCGATGTTTCGCTTGTCTGCCTCGCTGGTTATATGCGATTGATCAGTTCCGTATTTGTGCGGGCGTTCGAGCATCGCATACTCAACATCCACCCGTCGCTACTTCCGGCTTTTCCCGGCCTCGATGCGCAACGGCAGGCGCTCGAACACGGAGTCAAAGTATCAGGCTGCACGGTTCACTTTGTTGACGAAGAGTTGGATCACGGAGCCATCGTGATGCAGCAGACAGTCGCCGTGCGCGATGATGATACAGTCGAAACGTTATCGGCGCGAATACTTGAACAGGAGCATAAGATTTATGCGGAAGCCGTAGCGCGGGTGTTGAGCGAGCAGTTCAGAGTCGAGGGAAGACGGACTTTTTATTCCGAAAAATGATGATGACAGCGACCCGAGTGTCGGACTGCCTCGAAAGGACGATTCTACCAGCGTTACTTAATCGGGTCGCTGTCTGACAGTTAGATTACCTACTACCCCCTTTGGCGTTGCCTGAGAAAATTCTTGCGAAACTCTTATTGTCCATCAAGCCCCTGCGGCCTGCCGGGCCGGAAACGATTCCGAAGCAACCAGCGCGGCAATTTGGCCCAGATGCCTGGCTTCGTGATAGCCGATAAAGGCCACCAACTGATATGGGGTGTATGGTCCGAACGATTCGCGCGAATAGAGGATGGGCGTGAAATCTCTCGATTGCAGTCGAGGTTTGAGCGCAATCAAGGCCTCGCGCGTTTGATGAAGATTCCTAATCGTTTCTTCAAGCGAAAGACTACCCGTTGGCAGAAGAAATTCCGGCGCTTTACCTTTCGCCGGTATTTGCGTGGCTAAACTCTCAAGCGATATAGGCGGGATAGCTGTATTACCGTCAACTGCCGCGGTGTTAGCTTCGTTCTGCTCAACCAGATGTTGTATGAGTTGCAGCATTCGCGATTCGGTGACGCTCAGGTGCTCGGCGATCTCAACAACAGACCATTGATCGTCCGCCGGTCGAAAGCGGCCTTGTTCTTCGCTTAATCCTTTCACCTGCTTGTATATGCTGCTGCGCGTCTGTTCTATCGAGTCAAACACCTCTGCTACATTATTGAAAACCATAAGATCATCCTTTCTTTAAAAGCTCATTCCGCTTTCAACGTGCCAGCTTGCGCTGCTCCGCTCATTTTCAGTTCGGCTACAAGCATAGGCGACTGCGACACCATAAGCGAGCGGCAAAGCCTTAAATTTCGCAGAGCATCGTCAAACCGGCTTTTCGATTGCGCGAGGGCCTTTTCAAATTCACGTTCAGCCTGTTCG
The DNA here is from genome assembly GCA_035277165.1 of Blastocatellia bacterium. Taxonomy (GTDB): domain Bacteria; phylum Acidobacteriota; class Blastocatellia; order UBA7656; family UBA7656; genus DATEKX01. Next base: position 1,476 of record DATEKX010000171.1, read on the forward strand.
AGATTGCCGAGCGCCGCCATCACGACTCCAAGGTTGTTATGACAGGCCGGAATGCGGTCGCCTGATAGCTTGATCGCTTGACGGTAATGCGCGGCTGCCTGATGAAAGTCGCCGTCGCGGTACAGCGCGAGTCCAAGCATAAAAACAGACTCGACTAATTCACCATCGGACGCTTTCACCGCTTGATTGAAAGCCGATTTCGCTTCGCTCGGACGGTTCAGGTCTTCCAGCGCGACTCCAAGCGCGTAAGAGGCTCGCGGATAGTTACCGCTCCTGGATTTGATCGCCGCGCGAAACCAGACAACAGCATCCGTCTTGCGGCCAAGCTTGTAATGACATACGCCCGTGTTGTACTGCGCCTGCGCGAAATGATCGCCAAACAACGTGATGGCCGCGCGATACTCAATTATCGCCATTTCGTAATGGCCGCGATTATAGGCTTCATTGCCGCGTCGAAATCGTTCGCACTCTTCATCACCAGAGCCTAAGACAGGAGTTACGAAAGAAAGCGCTACAAGAATCGCACTCAAGAATGTTTTGGTTCGCATATTTCCTCCTATTGGCAATCGCGGGATTGCGATTGACGAAGAGGATTTTAGTGAATGCGCACCAAAACAGTCTTTCGGATTCTTGCTGAGGGTTTGCTGTTCTTGCTGAAATGCGACTATCGCCGCGTGATGTCGCGATAAGCTTTCGGCGTTAAATGCGTCACACGACGAAAGAGCGTAGTGAAATGGCTTTGATTCTTGAATCCGACTCTAAAGCCTACTTCGACTATCGGCAATTCGCTTTTGGCCAGCAGCGTCTTCGCGCGTTCTATTCTGCTTTTGATTAAGTACTGGTGAGGGCTGACGCCTGTTGCCTGCTTGAACGAGCGCGCAAAGTGGAAGGGGCTTAAATCAACCGCGTCAGCTATCTCTGTGATGCCGAGATCGCGTTCTATATTGTCTTCGATGAATTCGGTGGCCAGATTCAGTTTGCGCCCCGTAAGCCCGCCCATCGCTGTTCGCAATCTATCGCTGTCCTGCGTGTAGTGCCTGAGCAAATGCACAGCTAAAACATTGGCCAGCGATTCAGCATAGAGCCGTCCCGCAGGGCCTTCGGATTCGACTTCGGCTTTTAACGCCATGCCGATTCGTCGAATTACAGGATCGTCTGCGCTGCAGGATTCGATAAGCTCGAACTTATCAGAGATCATCCCTTCGGCTGCGGCGCGCGCGAGGAATGAATGGTCGAGATAGATCGTTATGTCTTCTATATCTTCTTCCCAATAAGCGGAATAACCCTGCCCCGCGGGAATTATCGGCGTGTGGCCGCTGCTGCGCCAACCGCTGCGGCGACGCCCCGTCGCAGACACCGTGCTGGAATTGAAAGAGCCTGCCAGCACAATGAATATTTGGTGACGGCTGCTGACTTGATCGTCTACTGCGCCGCTTTGCATACGGGAATGGCGGACTGATATGCCGTCCCAATCTGTTTTATTGTTGAAGATATACGGAGATTGCCTGAGAATCGAGTCCCTTTGAGCAGCCATGAGCATCCTCCTGTCCCGAACTTTTACGAGTATAGCCACCGAAAAGTTTAAGTCCAGGACGGATGGATACTGGTAGAGGCAAAGACAGTCTCTACCATCCGTATTAAGATTCTAAATATCAGTCAGACTGCCGGGATGACAATTACTCATTAAATTGTGTTAAGTACGTTACTCTCTTGAGCATGATTTATTGTATAGTCTTCCCTGCTTCGCATTTGCGCTCCCAACTGGAGACGGGAATCGGAGTAATAGTAAACCCCTCAGTAAACTGATAAAGGAGAATATATGGATAGCAACGAAGATGCTAAAGCAGGAAATGAAGTGTCAGAGCAAGATTCTGTTGATGCAAGTACATGGTCAACCGTGATTGATGCACGGCATTACGAGACTCTAGGTTTTCTACAGTTGTGCATCGAGAGGCGCTTTCATCAGGCAGTGCAGGAAAAGTTTCAGGAAATAACCGGCTTGGGGTCTACTCAATATTGGATACATTCAGATGTTGCAGGCACACCACAGATGGAAGACCAGCGTCGTGCCCCGGACTACTGCAGGGATCAGGGAGTAAGATTTATGGGATGGTCTGCACATGGAACGGGATGTGGAGGCTACCCACCCGGCACTCCTGATTCAATAATTCTCCAGGACCTTGTAGTAGCACTAAATAAGAAACCTGCTCTGTATCCTGGGATAATTCATTATGGATTCTTTGCGAAGCAAGGAGATACACCGGAAGAAGTAAGGGTGAGTGTCATACGTACAAGTCCACCCAAAGCCTAAGTCTAAATGATTGATTCAGGCATGACCGGATTGGTAGTTTGACGATCTTTCTGAGAAAGCAGCCTAACCAGAGCAGGCAGCGGAAGCCGCGAACAACTTTTCGTAATTTGCAGTGGTGAATGGATGTCGCGAATGACAAACGATGGACGATGACCAGCCAGCGAAAAGCCGTCATTGTCCATCGTTATCAGTTCCCGTAGCGACTGTTAAAACGAGTTTGCCGTTAGCGTTCGGAACGCACTGTGAAAGTCATCGGCCTTGTCGTGACCATTCCGAGTTCGGTGCCGCCGCGCAATTCCGCTTCGTTGCCTTTCGTCAGCATCACTCCGGCCACGCCCGCGCCTGCGCCGAGTATCGCACCTATCCCAGCGCCTTTCCCGCCGCCCAGCACACCGCCTAAAATAGCGCCGCCCGCTGTGCCGCCGCCGATATAGCCGATGTTGCGCTTCTCTGATGAACGCCCGCTGACTTCATTTTCTGCGTCAACTTCGCCGCGCCGGTCGTCTTGAAGCTCTGTAAGCACGCCGTCAAGCTGGTGCCTCGTCCCGTCGGGCAAAACCAGCGTGTCGAACGCGACCGCCAACTGGCCTTCGCGACCGCGCGTGCGAGCCGGAACGGATGATGTCACACGTCCTTCGATGGTCGAGCCTGCGGGCACGACCGCGACTCCGCTTGCATAAACCGGAGTCACGACGGTCGCCTTGAAGCGGTCGCCCATCCGCGAAGTGGCGGAATTGAGCGATTGATTCATTCTCAGGCGGAAGTATTGATTCGTGTCGAGCGTGTACGTGGCGACGACAGGGCCGACGATCTGCGCGTTTGCGCCGTCCTGCGAATAAGTATTGTTGATCGGCTTGGCCGCAACCGGCCTTGTCGCGCGCGCGCGCGTTTTGCGGCGCAAAGTCGGTTTGCTGCAACTGCATGTGCGCTTTTTCTGCGCGGCAAGGGCTACGGATTCAGCCACAGGCGCGCCGACAGCAATTATCAAAGCCACCGCTAAAAACGAGCTTACGATGATTCTCTGCATAAGTTATCACCTCTTCTGATGTGGTGCCTCTTCTAGTGAGATGGATTTCGGCTCGGCGGTGTGATGTTACGGGAAGGCTGGCGTGTTGCCCTGCGGGGATGAAATTATCCGAGAGCGCGAGCGTGTTGGCAGTTATCACTTGTAGGGATGAGTCCCTCTCGCGCTCCCGGAATCGGGGGCTTATTCGTTGCGGTCTCCGAAGCCATGTCGCTGGCCGCAAATCTTACAAAGCTCCGCCTGCTCTGTATTATCGACCGTATGACTCACGGGTTTGAGAGTGCGAAGATAAGCAAATATCGCTTTCAAATCTTCGTCATTCATATTGCGCAAGTAGGCCCACGGCATGATGAGTGATAATTTCCGCGCGCCGACCTTCCCCGTGCGAATCGTCTTTATGAACTGCGCTTCGTCGTAATAAGAGATGCCCGTCGGATCAGATGTGAGGTTCGCGCTCGCGACTCTGCCCCACGGGCCTTCCAGCACCGAGCCGCCTCCGAAATCAAGCCCTGCGATAGGCTGATCTTTTTCGTCCCTCGGCGTGTGGCACTCCGAACAGTTGCCTATCTCAACCAGATAAGCCCCACGCTTCACAGGATCAGACATATCAGGTTCGGGCACAGGCGCGGTGATCGGCTGATGAGGCGGGAGCACGGCCTTTAGTTCAGCAGGCAAATTGGTTTTCGCCAATTTATTCCGCACAGGTTCCAGTGATCGAACATAAGTGATGACCGACGCAAGGTCTTCGTCCGACAAACTCTTGTACTTCATATACGGCATTAGAGGAAAGAGCGTGCGCCCGTCGTGACCTTTGCCTTCGCGGATAGCGCGAGCAAACGTTTCATCCGTCCATTTGCCTGTGCCGGTTTCGCGGTCTGGGGTTAGATTTGGCGCGACTAATTGGAAGGGCACTCCATAATCTTTCCAGTCGTGGCCAGCCCCTTTTCTTCCCGGCACAGGCGTGCCGTCAGCCTTCCAGTCAAGATCGGAATGACACTGGAAGCAGTGCATCACTCCTTCGGCCAAGTATTTGCCGCGTTCGAGCCGCGACATCTGTGGCTTCGCTTCATCGGTTGTTGGATTAGATTTCGATTCGACTCTATGGGCGCAGCCTTCATTTAAAACAGCCACGCCCATAACCGCTACTGCTAATGCGAGCGTTGCAATACGCGTGTTTTTAAAACGGTTCATAATCAACAGACCTCCTTAGGTCTCTACCAATATCAGTCGCAACAAAAGGAGCGAAGGGCTCTAAGCAAATCGAGTCTCGGAAATGCTTTCTCCGCTCCTCTATCTCATTAACGCGCAATCAAGGAGCAAAACCCCTCACCCCGTCGTAAGAATATTTTTGTCGCGCTCTCAGGTGTTTTGATTTGCGGCTAGAGGTTATAATGCTTCATCGAAACGAGAGGAAACGATGCCGCCGCCGGAAACAAGCGTAACTCAATTGTTGTTGAAATGGGGCGAAGGCGACGAAGGCGCGCTTGATGAGCTTCTCCCGCTTGTCTACGACGCGCTTCGACGTTTAGCGGGCGGTTACTTGCGCCGCGAACGACCCGATCACAGCTTGCAAGCCACTGCGCTTGTTCACGAAGCGTATCTGCGCCTTGTGGATCAAAAGATTGTCGGATGGAAAAATCGCGCTCAGTTTATTGGCGTCGCGGCGCAAATGATGCGACGCATTCTGGTAGACCACGCTCGCGCGCGACACGCAGCCAAGCGAGGCGGCGCGGGTTTGAAATTATCATTGAGCATCGCCGACCGCTTCGTTCCTGAAAAAGACCTGGATTTGATAGCGCTTGATGATGCGTTGAATGCTCTGGCAGTTTTTGACGCGCAGCAAAGCCGCATCGTCGAGTTGCGATTCTTTGGCGGGTTGACGGTCGAAGAGACCGCCGAAGCTATCGGATTATCGCGCGCCACGATTGAGCGCGACTGGACACTGGCAAAAGCATGGCTTCTTCGAGAAATCAAAAACAGAGGCCAATAAGACAGTAATTTGAAATTTCAAATTTGAGATTTCAAGTTAACTTACTCCCCTTATGACACCGGAACGATGGCTACTGATCAAAGAATTGTTTCACGCGGCGCTCGTGCTCGCGCCGGATGAGCGCGCAGCGTATCTGGATGAAGCCTGCGCCGGAGATCTTTCTTTGAAAGCGGAAATCGAATCGCTAATCGCCGCGCACGAAGACTCGGAACACTTCCTCGAAACGACGACCGCAGACCTTGACGAAGCAGTGCAGGCAGACGATCAGAGCGAACCACTCGCAGGCCGTTCAATCGGGCCTTATAACATTCTCGCGCGTTTGGGCGCAGGCGGGATGGCTGCGGTTTATCTGGCGCAGGACACACGCCTTGGCCGCAAGGTCGCGCTCAAGCTGATGGGCGCTCACTCGACCAAAGATGAAG
>DATEKX010000172.1:0-4915 GCA_035277165.1 Blastocatellia bacterium
CGGTCACATCCGTGAATTGAAGCGGGCCGGAATAACGCGGCGCTTCGGTCGCGGCTGGCGCTTGAGGCTGACTGAAAGCCTGTTCGGTCGGCGCTGCTGCCGCTGCCTGCGAAGCCTTTTGTTTGTCGGGCGATGACGAAACATCTTCGGCTGAAGGAGCCTTCACGCATCCTGCGAGCGGCAAAATTAAGAGCGCGATTAAAATGTAAGCTATCAAACTTGTTCGCATCACAACCACCTTAAGTATGAATTAGCAGCCACGAATTGCACGAATGCGGACGAATGTTTACGAATTATTCGTGGCAATTCGTAAACATTCGTGCAATTCGTGGCTCATCGCGCTTGGGCATTAACGCCGCTAAGGTATCGAGTCTAGTTTAATCGAGCAGTTTTATTATTAATGTGGAGCGCGGGGAATTATAACCTCATCGCGCCGGGAAAGAAAACCGCAACATTGAACTTGAGCTTTTGCTGCTGTGCTAAAATTCTTTCCGGTCGGATGATCAATCAGGGAGTGTGTACCATGCACCTGGCTTTATCGTTAATCTTTTGCATAACGCTTGCAGCCGTCGCGCCTGCTGCGACCTCGGGTAGAGTTCAATTAGAGAAGCGCGCGAACCAGAAACCGTCGAAGGGCGCGCTTGACCATATCAGCACCCGCGCCGAATTTGATCGTCTGGCGCGCGTATATTATCGAGGCCGATTCTATGCACTGCCTCATCTGATGTTTGTCATCGACCGCCGCGACCATAATCGAGTCTATTACGTCAACTCGAAACTGTTTCAGTTCCACAAAGACTTTGTGAACGCGACGTATCTGTCGCTTGAACGAGGTCGCGCTTTTTACGAGAACAACTACGTCAAGCCCGAACGCCGCTTTATGCTCGGCACGGTCGCCTACCAGACGCCGCTTGATAAATTCACGTTCGAGTTCTGGGAAGGCGACCGGCTGACGAAAGACCTGCTCACTGAAGCCTACGCGGCGTTGAGCCGCAGTTTTTACGCGCCGATATTTTTCAAAGCCAATTCGCTCGCGCACGAAGAGGTCGCCGATGAATCGAACAACAACGCAGCAATAAAGATTCCTGTGCTGACAGCCGTCGAGCTTGCGCGCGACAGAAAGTATCAGGCGCTCAATCTCGGCACAGGCATAGGCCAGCTTCGCATCATCGATGAGCTTACGCCCGACACAGTCATTGATCGCAATCAGATAGTCATATTCAAGGAAGTGCCTGTTCAACTGACGCCGCTTTCCGGCATCATCACGACCACACCCGCGTCGCCGCTCTCGCACGTCAATATGCTCGCACGGTCGTGGGCCATTCCAAACGCGAGCATCAAAGACGCGGACAAATTGTTTGCCGGACTCGAAGGCAAATACGTGCGGCTGGAAATCCGCGACGACGATTACAGGCTGGTTCCTGCCGACGCGCGCGAAGTCACGGAGCGCAATCGCCAGTGGATCAGGCGACAGGATTTGGTTACGCCCCGCGCCGATCTGAATTACGACAGGCTTTCTGATCTCAAAGACCAGCGCGCGCGCGATGCTGTGCGATTCGGGGCCAAGTCTGCCAACTTAGGCGAGCTTATCAATTTGAAAAATCCCGGCATCGCTGTCCCGCCCGGTTTTACGATTCCGTTTCGCTTTTATCAAGAGTTCATTCGCCACAACAACCTCGAAGAGCGAATTAGTTCGACGGTCGAGGAAGACCGTTTTGTTCACGACCCTGTTTATCGCAAAGCGCGTCTCGTGGAAATTCGCCGGTGGATTCAAGAAGGCAGCCACGCCGACGAGTTCAAGCGAATGGTGCTCGACAAAGTCCGCCGCGAGTACGAGAGCAAAGGTCTGTTTGCCAGAAGCTCGACGAACGCCGAAGACCTGCCGAACTTCAGCGGCGCGGGACTCTATACGACTGTGCCGAATGTTCGCACGGCAGATCAGTTGATGGAAGCCATCAAAACCGTGTGGGCGAGCGTGTGGAATTACGAAGCTTATGAAGCGCGCGAAAGCTTTGGCATGAATCACTTCGGCGTTTACCCTGCGGTGTTGATTCAGGAAGGCATAGATGCAGAGAGCGCGGGCGTCGCAATTACGAAAGACCCGTTCGATCCAACAGACCGGGGCGCGGTTTATGTGAACGCGAAACGGGGGCTTGGCATCAGGGTGGTCGAAGGCCGCAGGGTGGCAGAGCAGGTCATCTATCGCCCGCGCTCGAATTCGTTGCAGGTTTTAACGCGCTCGGACGAAGACACGCAGCTTTCATTTGATGAGCGCGGCGGCGTGAAGGAAGTGAAGATTGAAACGCATCGCGCTGTGCTCACAGACGAGATGGTCAGACGACTTGTGCGCGCCGCGCTTCAAATCAAACGCGCTTTCGGCGGGCGCGATCAGGACATCGAATGGCTTTACTTGCGCGGGCGGCTTTACATAGTGCAGTCGCGCCCTTACATCGATGGAACGTAATCCGTAAATGCGTATCGGCAAAAGAAAGAACTGTTGACTTGATTAAGGGCCGCGATTATCCTGAAAATCGTCTGAGTTGATGCCCTCAACGACTCTGATTTTATTACTGGCCTACCCCCGTTAAGCCGCCTTTGATATACAGTCTACTCGATTGGAGTCAAGAACTGTGTTTTGCGCCCGGCAGCTTTCTCTTCAAATGCTCCGAGCCTTGCGTTCTTCGTTCAACTCGAATCATAAAGCCGGATAACTATAGAGATGGAATCAGACAATCTGAGCATCATCGGTCTTACGATTCAATGCGCCGGAATACTGCTGATAACGATTCTTTCATTCTCAATGACGAGGTCTATCAGGCGCGTTTTTCTGGATTACTGGGCGGGCGCGTGGGTATGTTTGACGATCTCGCTTTTATCTTTATCCGTAGCCTTTCGCGTGTCGCACTGGAACTCGCTCTACTACTCGATTTACTTTTTCGGTGAGTATGCATTCGGCTACTTGTTCATCGCCGGTTGCCGCAACTATGTAAGCGAAGCGCGGCTCACCCGCAGGCACCTGTACTTATCAATTCCGGCTGCCGTTGTGGCTGTCGGGCTTTCGCAACTTCCGGGTGATTTCAACGTCGCTTTCATGCCGCACGCCGTGATTGTTGCGGGGATGTTCGCAGTCTCTTTTGGCGCGCTGTGGCCCGCGCGAGCCAAAAATCTGGTCAGTCCCGGACTGCGAGTGATGTTTGTAGCGTTAGCGTTGTTGACGCTCGATTTTCTTCATTACGTGCCCGCTCTGGCATACGTCAAGTTAACGGGGTCGGCTTTGCCAATCGGCTATTTGCGTTACACATCCGTCTACGACCTTATACTTGAAATCCTTCTGGGCTTCGGCACGCTGATGCTGGCTATGGATCGCGCGCGGCACGAAGTCGAATCGGTGAACCAGGAATTGATCGCAGCGCGCGACAGGCTTGAAATACTGGCGCGCATGGACCCGCTGACGGAAGCGCTCAACCGGCATGCCTTCTATTCGCTTATGGAGAAGAACGCGACGGGTTCGGCAGTGGCTCAACCCGGCTGCGCGGTCGTGCTCGACATAGATAATCTCAAGCCGATAAACGACTCGCTGGGCCACGCGGCAGGCGATGAAGCTATTCGAGAAGTGGCTCGCACAGTCCGTTCAGTCATTCGCGCAGACGACCTTCTGTTTCGATGGGGCGGGGACGAATTCCTCATACTGTTTTTCAACTTGTCCGAAGGCGGCGCGCACAAGCGAGTTGGTGATATAGACGCGTCGCTTGCGCTCAAGCAATTGCCCGGAGTAGGCGCGCCGATGTCTGTGATCGTCTCTTACGGGCTGGCGGCTTTCACCGCGATGAGTGAAATCGAACAGGCGATTGAAAAAGCCGACTCCGCCATGTACGTGCACAAGCAGTCGCGCAAAACGCAACAAAAGCTCGTCGGTTGATTCCCGCCTTCATTCACGGCTGTAACAAAGCCGGTTGGCAGGTCATGTAGGGGCAGGGCTCGTCCCTGCCCGAATCGCCGACAGGCGATGAGCAGTCATGGTCTCACGACCATTCGGGCAGGGACGAGCCCTGCCCCTACATTAGCATTTCTTGATGCGCAACTCTTCGGGCGTGTATACTCAGGTCTGAGAGCAACTCCCGCAATCTGGCTTTTGCGCATCTAAAGTGAAGTGTCTAAACGAACCCCAATCAATTTCGCATCTCGCGGCTTCGCAAAGCTCGCCGCTCGATTCATTACGCTCGCGTTGTTGTTTGTAATTATCGCCGGAACAGAACGCTTTTTTGCGGCCCAGACGGAAGGCGCAGCCATAACGGGTGTAATACAGGATGATCGCGGCACGCCCGTCGCCGATGCAAAAGTGACGCTCACATCGCAGGACTTCTCTGCTTCCAGGCTCACGCAGCCGGACGGCAAATTCGAGTTCCGAAATCTCAAGCCCGGCTCCTATCGCATCATTGCCGAAGCGCCCAGATTCCGCAAAGCTGTCGTCTCTGTCACCATCGCTCAACCCAACGAAGTTATCAATCAGCCGCCGATTCAACTCGTCGGCTCTTCGCTGCATGTTGCCGTACTCGACGCAGGCAACCAGCCGTTGCGAGGCGTCACGCTGACTCTGTCTGGAAAAGAGCGCGGCGCAAACACTGCGCCCGCCGACCGAAAGACAACAGACGAAGGCGGCGACGCGTACTTTGGCAGGCTCGCGCCCGGCTCTTATCAACTCACAGCAACTCTGCGTGGGTATGATGAATATCGCAATGATGTTTTCATCACGTCGGGCGTGCCAACAGATATCGCTTTGCAGCTTCAAGTAGCGCCGGTCATTCCCATCAACGAAAAAGCGGTCAAGCGGTATGGCTTGCCGAACCTGCCATCGAAAAACGTCCAGGCGATCTATCAGGACAGCGAAGGGTGGATGTGGTTTGGAACAGACAAA
>DATEKX010000173.1:0-8453 GCA_035277165.1 Blastocatellia bacterium
ATTGCTCAGTTTGACGGCTGCGCTTTATGATTGAATGAAGCTGTGAGATGGTAATGCCCTTATTCAAGAAAGATCAGCCTGCTACCCAACGCAATCACAAGCCGCTCGTCATCGCTCATCGCGGAGCAAGCGGGCTTGCTCCTGAAAACACGCTCGCCGCATTCAAAACTGCAATCGCGCTTGGCGCAGACGGCATTGAAATGGATGTACAGCTATCGGCTGACAACCGCATAATCGTCATGCACGATGCGCGAGTCAATCGCACGACGAACGCAACAGGAAATATCGCAGACTTCACAGCCGACCAGCTAACCAAGCTCGACGCAGGCGCGTGGTTCGACCGCAGGCTGGCGCTAAGGCCGCGAGTGCGAGCGATGGCCGAACGCGCATCCAACAGCGCGCGAGGCAACGGCTTGAGGTTTTCAGGAGAGCCTGTTCCGACGCTTGAAGCCGCGCTCGCGCTACTGGCGCAGGCTTCCTTGCGGCGCATATATATCGAATTGAAAGGCGATCAGAAAGCGCAACAACCATTGCTTGAAGCAACAGTCGCGCTCGTGCGCGGGTTTCATATAAAGCAGTCGGCCACGCTGCTCTCATTCGATCACAAGATCGTTAAACAAGTTAAACAGCATGCGCCGGATATTCGCACCGCTGCGACTTTTTCGATAGCGGGCCGAGGCTCTGCTAATGCTCGCTCGATCATTGATTCAGCCTCGCGCGCCGATGCTGATGAAGTTGCTCTGCACTATGGGCTTGCAACGAGGCGAGCGGTGGAAGCATTGCACGAGAGTGGCCTTGCTGTTTCCGTCTGGACCGCAAACAGCAAACTGGTTATGCGGAGGCTTGCGGCCTGTGGAGTTGATTCGATCATGACGAATTTCCCAAACCGACTGATTGGCGTCCTCAATGGCTGATGAAGTGAACACAATCGAAAAACATAAGCATGTGACAGAAGAGTCATGCGCTGAGTTTCAGGCATTCGTCTCGCGCCCAAAGTTCACAGTGCGTCAAACAGCGACTCGATTTTGCGAATTCGAGCCGCATTCGCACACGGCATTCACTGTAACTGTCGTATTGTCCGGGCGGATGGAAGCGACTATCGGCGCAACAGATTTCGAGTTGTCTGCTGGCGATGTTGCGCTGACAGGCATAGGGCAGACTCATGCTGCGCGCGCATTTGATGTTGATTTCGTTTCAATCAACATCAGCCCTGTTTTAGTGAATGAGCTTGTCACAGAGATCGGCCTCACACGCGCTACGGCTGAGATAGTCTTTCGCGAAGGCTGCGTCAGGGATGAAATTATCGTTCAAGCTGCCCGCGCTATAGCAAGCGAGATGGCCGATGAAAGACTCGGCCATAATGCTATGCTCGACGCTTTAGTGCGCCAGCTTGCTATTCACCTGCTGCGTTCTCATCTGACTGTCAGGAAGTCCGCCCAAATCGAGTTATCGCGCGCAGGACCTGTAGACCGGCGATTGCGCCGCGCCATCGAGTTCATGCACGACAATTACTCGCGCGAGCTTGCGCTGGGAGAGATAGCTTCGGCAGCTTACTTGTCGGAATATCACTTTGCGCGTTTGTTCAAACAGGTCACGGGCGTAACGGTTCACGTTTATCTCGCAAACCTCAGACTCGAACACGCGCGACGGCTGTTGGCAGAAACAGAGCTTGCGATAAGCGAGATTTCCACGCGCGTCGGTTATCAAAGCCAGAGCCACTTCACAAAAATCTTCAAGTCCGTCACTGGGGTCACCCCTCGCGTCTATCGCGACAACATATCAGCAAGCCGTCGCTAAAACTCAGCAACATCGCGCAAGACTCTACTAATCAGTTCTGTTCTAATAGAAGCTGTATAAAAGCGCAGCGACCAGACGGCTATAGAAAGGAATTACAATCAATGTCTAATCAAAATCAGAAATCACCAATCGCGATGGAACAGCCGAAAGGCAAGCTCGGAGTTCTGCTTGTCGGGCTCGGCGCTGTTAGCACGACTTTCATCGCGGGCGTAGAAGCTATCAAGAAAGGCATAGCCGAACCAATCGGCTCGCTCACGCAAATGGGCACGATTCGACTCGGCAAGCGCACGGATAATCGCGTGCCGCTGATCAAAGACTTCGTGCCGCTTGCATCGCTTAACGATCTCGTGTTCGGCGCGTGGGACATATTCGAGGAAGACGCATATGAGGCCGCGCTTCATGCAGGCGTGCTTGAGCGCGACCTTGTCAATCAACTCAAAGAAGAGCTTCAACGAGTCAAGCCGATGAAAGCCGTCTTCGATCAGCGTTACGTAAAACGTTTGAACGGCCTGCACGTGAAGCAGGGCGCGAACAAGATGGAACTGGCCGAGCAGTTGATGGAAGACATCAAACAATTCAAACACATGAATGAATGTGATCGCGTGGTGATGATATGGTGCGCTTCGACTGAAATCTTCATGCAGTGCGGAAAAGAGCACGAGGATTTGAAATCGTTCGAGCAGGCGATGCGCGACAATAAAGATTGCATCGCGCCTTCGATGATCTACGCTTACGCCGCGCTCAAATCGGATGTGCCGTTTGCCAACGGCGCGCCGAATCTTACGGTTGACGTACCGGCGCTCTCAAAGCTGGCAACCGACCAGGGGCTGCCGGTCTGCGGCAAAGACTTCAAGACGGGGCAGACGTTGATGAAGACGATGATTGCTCCGGGATTGAAATCCAGAATGCTCGGACTGCACGGATGGTTTTCGACCAACATTCTGGGCAACCGCGACGGCGAAGTGTTGGACGATCCTGAATCATTCAAGACGAAAGAAGAATCGAAGCTTTCAGTGCTTGAATACATACTGCAGCCCGATGTGTACCCGACGCTTTACAAAGATTTCAGCCATATCGTGCGAATCAATTACTACCCGCCGCGCGGCGACAACAAAGAAGGATGGGACAACATTGATATATTCGGCTGGCTCGGTTATCCGATGCAGATCAAAATTGATTTCCTGTGCCGAGATTCGATACTGGCCGCGCCGATAGTCTTAGACCTCGCGCTGTTTTTGGATCTGGCAAAGCGCTCAGGGATGCGCGGCGTTCAGGAGTGGCTGTCGTTTTATTTCAAGAGTCCGATGACCGCGCCTGACCTTTACCCGGAGCACGACCTGTTCATTCAGTTGATGAAGTTGAAAAATACTCTGCGATACCTGAAGGGCGAAGAGCTGATCACACACCTTGGACTTGAGTATTACGATTGATCTCTGCCCGATTCGAAAAGTGAAGGCCACAGGACTTGATTGTCCTGTGGCCTTTTGCCTTCGCAATTTGATTCGTTCTACCAAATGGTTTTCACAAAAATGGATGCCTGGATAACAGGATCATTCGTAATCAATTCCCGGTCAAGTGATCGTGCTGTTCCGGCAATCAATCTGTCATGCAACTCTCGAATGTCAGTGATTTGTTCAGCCGCTTCAACAACAGATAAACTCATCGGGGACTCTTTATAATTGGGATATTGTTTCAGGTAACTGGCTACTGAGGAGAGCGAGGCGCTAATCCTGCTTTTCTCGGAGAGATAGAGTATCTCTGCAAAAACCAATGTCGGAATATATATAACGGTATTACCGGACTCGACAGAATCGAAGATTGATACAGTATTCGATCCCATCTTGCGTCGCTCGATGCGCAAGACCAGCCCCATCGTATCCGTGACAAATTCACTCGCGAGGATGGAGGTGCTCATAGCCTTCAAATTCCTTCTCTGAATGCGCCTCTTCATCACGGCTCAGTTGCTTCAACTCGACACGAAGCAAGGCATTCTGTATTTCCTCTTCAAAGGCTTGAGGTTGCATAGCGCGCTTGCGGACGAAAAGAACGAAATCTGCGATCTCGGCAAGGACATCAGGCGGCAACCCTTCAATCCCTTCTATAATGAGCTGTTGATAATCTGGCGTTGTCATTCACATCTACTCCGATAAGAAGTATAGCGTTTCAATTTGAGTATTACGATTGATCTCTGCCCGATTCGAAAAGCGAAGGCCACAGGACAAATCAAGCCCTGTGGCCTTTTTGTTACGCGCCTGCCGTTTGAGCCGTGGGATTTTTTCTTTGTTTGATGGCCGCTGCGATGCTTCCGGTCACCATGCCTGTGATGATTGTGAAAGCTATCCAGAGAAACATCTGAGGCAAAAAAGCTATCTGCAGGAACTTGGGCCAGAACGTCGTTTCAGGAGAAAATCCCGGCGGCACGACATCATAGTGAGTTCCCCAGTCGCCGCGCATGGCAATGTACATGACTATCAAAACCGGAATTCGCGCTGCATATCCATAGGCAAGTAAGACATAAAACAGTCTGGGCCAGCCGGAATACTGAAGCCCGATTGCCAATACCGCCAAAACTATTCCCACGATTACTTTGCCGGGAAAATTGACCTGAGGGGCGGCAGCTATAAAACCTCCGGCTATAAAAAGCACCATTCCCACGATAGAGAGCCTGACGGCGCGCCCGCGATTTTCCGGCCCCTGCCCTGCTTCCGATAGCTTCAAGGCAAAGTAGACTCCGAATATCAGCGGAAGCCACGAGATGCCGATGATTGCGCCGCCTCCGCCAGCCGCAGGGTTAAACAACGCGGTTGGCCAATGCTGAAGCTCGCCAACCAATCGCAATAAAGTTATGCCAAGTGTTATCACGCTCGGAATAAAAATCAGTCGAAGCATGCTTATGCTTTTCGTCTCTGCCATGTCGCTCTCCTTTGTAAGGCGTAGGTGATGTCTATGCTCTAAGCTCTCTGTTTATCCTATATCACAAGTAGAAACGGCAAACAATGTCGTGGGCTTCGATTGCTTGCGCCGGAAACTACCCGATGCTACTATCGGGCTTTCTAAGGGAGGAACCGAATTAGATGGAAGCTAAACGCAGGGCAAAGATCACCGCGCTCGGTCGCTATGTGCCGCCAAAGGTAGTGACAAATCACGATCTGGCAAAGCGCGTTGACACGAATCATGATTGGATAGTCGAGCGCACGGGAATACTTGAGCGCCACATGGTCGAGCCGGGCACGCCGACTTCGGAACTGGCAGCGCAGGCCGTTGGCGATTTGCTCAAACAGCGCGGCATCGAAGCCGCCGAGATAGATGTGATCATCGTCGCCACCGTCACTCCTGACATGATGTTTCCGTCAACTGCCTGCATGGTGCAAAACAAAGTGCGCGCTACTCGCGCCTGGGGCTTTGACGTTTCCGCCGCGTGCTCAGGCTTCCTCTATGCTCTGACGGTCGGCGTTCAGTTCATCGAAACGGGCGCGCACAGCAAGGTCGTCGTAATCGGCGCTGATGTGATGTCGAGCATCCTTAATTTTGAAGACCGAACGACCTGCGTACTGTTTGGCGACGGCGCGGGCGCTGTGCTGCTTGAACCGAGCGATGATGAAAGCTTTGGCATACTCGATTACGCGCACGAGATCGACGGGTCGGGAGGCCAGTTCCTTTATATGCCCGGCGGCGGCAGCCTCAATCCCCCATCGCACGAGACCGTTGATAAAAAGATGCACTGCGTTCATCAGGAAGGCCAGCCCGTCTTCAAGTACGCTGTGCGCAAGATGGGAGAGATCAGTCGCACTGTTCTTGAACGCAACAGCCTGACGGGCAACGACGTTGATCTTTTCATCGCGCATCAGGCGAACCTGCGAATCATCAATGCGGCGGCTGACAAGCTGGGGCTTGACGAAGCAAAGGTGGTCAAAAACATTCACAAGTTTGGCAACACTACTGCGGCTACAATCCCGCTGGCAATGGGCGATGCGATTGACGACGGGCGACTCAAGAAAGGAAGCCTCGTGGTCTTTGCAGCCGTCGGCGCGGGCTATACTGTAGGGTCTGTGCTGTCGCGCTGGGCTTATTGAAAAAATCGCGATTCAAAAACAGCGGAGCGGCTTTGACGTTTCAAAGCCGCTCCGCTGTTTTTTGTGACAAGTTTATCCGGCTGTCAGTAGCTGGTTGCGGACTGGCCGTTAGTCGTCACCTGTCCGCCTGCTGCTTCTTGAATGATCTTCACACCGACGCTAGCCCCGATGCGAGTCGCGCCCGCTCGTATCATATCCTGCGCTTGCTTCAAATCTTTGACCCCGCCTGAAGCTTTTACGCCCATTTCGCCGCCGACCACTCGTCGCATCAATGCGATGTCGGCCACGGTTGCTCCTCCCTTGCTGAACCCTGTTGATGTTTTCACAAAATCCGCGCCTGCTTCTTTCGATAACATGCAGGCGCGAATCTTTTCATCATCTGTCAGCAGTGCAGTTTCGATGATTACCTTGCAGATGTAGCCGACTTCGTGAGCGACTCCGACCACGCCTGCGATGTCGCGCAAGGCCAGATCGTCGTCGCCCGACTTCAGCGCGCCGACATTGATGACCATATCAAGTTCGCTCGCTCCATCAAAGATCGCGCGGCGGGCTTCAAAAGATTTCGTGTCGGGTGTATTCGCGCCGAGCGGAAAGCCTATAACTGTGCAGACCTTCACGCCGCTCCCTCGCAAAGCGCACGCGGCCTCGCGCACCCAGATCGGGTTGATACACACGGAAGCGAACCCATAGAGTGCGCCTTCTTCGCAAATCTTCAATATCTCATCGCGCGTTGCGTCAGGCTTGAGCAAAGTGTGGTCAATGTAGCGAGCGACCTGGCGCGCGGCTTCGCTCTCAGGCCCGGAAAGCCCGAACCTCACCCCTCCGCTTGCAATCAGCGACTGCATGCGGTCTGGGCATTTCACGAAACATTCGTCGTGATAGACGGCGCATTCGGATGCGCTCCCGCTCGACCCAAGCCGAGAAAGGATCACATCCGTAATTTGAGAAACCAGTTCTTCGATGTTTACATTGTCTTGCATTTCAGTTGCTCATTGCAGCTCTTGCATGATCAGCCGCTCGCGCTCTTATCTCTTCAAGCAGCGCGTAGGGCACTAATAGATCGCCCTTCCCTCTTACAAGATTGAGATCAGGTTTGTAAGTTCCGTGATAATCGCTTCCGCCCGTAATCAGCAATCCATGACGCTTTGCCATTTCAGCATAAACACTGCGCTCTTCATCACTATGGCGGCTATAGATAGCTTCAATGCCATCAAGTCCAATTCGAGCAAGCTCAACTATCAGCCGTTCTACGTCTTCGATTGACGCAAGCTTCAACTGATAAGGATGAGCAAGCACAGCAACCCCGCCTGCTGCGTGAATCAAAGCGATGGAATCCGTCGGAGAGAGCCGAGCCTTCTCGACGTACGCGGCAGCGCCTTTCGCAAGAAATCGGTTAAAGGCGTCTTGGATGCTTTCAGCGTAACCCCTTTCGACCATCAATCGCGCGAAATGCGGGCGACCCACTACTTTGTTCCCGGCTAACTGTGCTACTTCTTCATAGCTTATGTCTAAACCAAGAGATTGTAGACGAGACGCTATCTCAGGATTGCGTTTCTCTCGCGCGCTCCTTAACTCCGCAAGCTTTTCCAGAAGCGTCGTCGATTGGTCGTTGATGTAATATCCGAGTATATGCATGGTGCCGGGTGAATAGTCTGCGCTGATCTCTATGCCATCAACGAACTCGATTCCGAAGTGCTCGGCAGCTTGTCTGCCCGCGTCCAGTCCTGCAACTGTGTCGTGATCCGTTATGGCAATGGCGCGCGCGCCTTGAGAACGGGCAAGCGCAACCAGCTCGAAAGGGGTTGCGCTGCCATCCGAACAAACAGTGTGAGAATGAAGATCAATTATGTTTTCAGACATCGTGACGATATTATCTGCCGTCGTTCAGCAAAGTCAAACATCTTGATTCCAGCGATGAGCAGCCTCGAAACTCGCATCTGGAGCCAGTTTCGTGACACCGACTTGAAACTGGCTCCCAGAGCCAGTTTCGCGACGGCTGCCCTGAAGCAGGCTCCCAGAGCCAGTTTCACACTGCGCGCTATTTACAAAACCGCACAATCAGCAATTTTATTTTCTCGCATTCACGCACATCATCCTGCATTGACGGCGAAATCGAGCGTCCTTGAAACAGGCTCTGGAAGCCTATTTCAAGGATATGGATATAATTTGCGATTTTATTTCGAACATTAACAAAAAAAAAAGTTGACAAGATTGCGCGAAGCCAATATATACAACAATATGTTGTGTATCATTAAGACTAGTACACAAGAGTCACTGAGCTACAGTATCTTGTGTATGGGTAAAATTTAAAGGAAAGGAGAAGCACACTTATGGCAACTGCAAAGAAAGGCGGCGCCAAGAAGGCTGCTGCCAAAGGCGGCGCCAAGAAGGCCGCAGCGAAAAAAGGCGCGAAGAAGAAATAACCTTCTGCCGCTACGCAAAACGGGGGTTCTCTGTGTGAGAACGTGGGGATGGGCAACCGTCCCCTTTTTCTTTTCTGCATCCTTCGCCCTGCCGCAATTCTTCCGCCGATCTTGCGCATTCCGATGTGACCGTCCGCACCGGCTTCGTGTAAACTGGTGG